>CAZTML010000296.1:0-2025 GCA_964614935.1 uncultured Clostridia bacterium
TTCTGTATTAAATGAGAGTCTATCACTATTTATTTAGCTTGTCAACATTTATTTTGAAATAGCAAAATTATTAGTAATTTAGCAGATTTTATATATGTTTTTTGCATAACTATATCAACTTATTACATAAAATGACTTCAATATTAGCAGAAAGCTACAATAAAGAAAAAGAGTTTGCAGCTTTAATTGTTTCAGCCACAACTCTTATTTGCTTATTAACTCTTCCTATACTTATAAAATTAATTATGTAAAATCTCAAGGGCAGCTTGATGTAAGCTTTCCTTTTTATTTTCTAATTTTCCTTCAATAACATCATCTAAAACTATATTTAAAACCCTACCTATCTCCTTACCTTTAGGTATACCCATATCAATTAAGTCTTGGCCATTAATTGCTAATGTGTCCAAGCTATAACATTGCCTTGTTTCAATGATTTCAGTCATTATCGCCTGAGACTTTGATAAAATTTCATACTCTGATTCAAATAATGCTTTTTTAATTTCAATAAGTTTAATTAAATATTCGTAAGAAATTTTATATAGCCAACGTTTAATATTCACTGGTTCAGGATTAATCTCTTGGTCTATATTTGATGTGAGAAGCTTTACGGATTTAATAGTATAATTATCATATTTTAACCTTGTAAGAATACTTTCAGGGTTCTTAACTTTGTATAAAAGTACAGACAGTCTTAAAATCAAGGACTTTAATGAACTCATAGACTTTAATCTGTATTTTAATTCTTCTTGATTAAAGATGCTAAGCTCAGGCATGAAAACCTCAATTACATTCCTGTACCCCATCATAATTTTTTGATAACTACTTCCCATTGATAATTTGCTAAACTCTATATTGATACGCTCCATAGAAATATTGTTTAAAAGATATTTATTCTTACAGATGCTTTTTGAGGTATGCTTTTCAATTTCAAAACCTAAGGTAGAAGCAAAACGAAGTGCTCTTAAAATTCTTAAACCATCTTCATTGAATCTTTCATCTGGGTCACCAACACTTCTGATTATTTTGCTTTCGATATCTTCAATACCGCCAAACATATTTATAATTCCATTATTGTTATAAGCAAGTGCATTAATTGTAAAATCTCTTCTTTTTAAGTCAAATTCAATATTATCAGTAAAGGAAACATCATCAGGACGCCTGTTATCGCTGTAAATTCCATCTATCCTATATGTGGTAATTTCGATTTGCATTTTCCCTATAATAACTGTTATGGTTCCATGCTTTATTCCTGTCTCAATCGTTCTATAATCATTAAAGCACAACAATATTTCGCCTGGTTTTGCAGAAGTGGTGATGTCCCAGTCAGAAGGAGACAAAACTAAAATGCTGTCTCTTACGCAGCCACCAACTATATATGCCTCAAAACCATTTGTATGTAAAATATTTAATGCTCTTTCAACTTCCCTTGGAATACTAATGTTCATTTAAATCCTTCTTTTTACCTTTTTATTTAATTATAACCAAATCTGTGAATTTAACAAGGGAAAACTGTTAAAATGTAAATTATACAACAATGAGCATATTTTCTTTACTTGCTTTATTTGGCTTTTTTACTAATAAATTTACAAGCTTTACTAATAATAATCAGAAGAAATTTTGGAGGTTGTCAATGAATTTAGAAAGGTCATACAAATTTGAAAATATATCAGCAATGATAAATAAAACGCCAATGCTTGAAGTTTGTCTGAAATATCAGGGCACTGATAGAAAGGTTTACGTTAAAGCAGAATATTATAACTTTACGGGGAGCATTAAAGATAGAATAGCTTACCATATATTGAAAGGGGCTTACCAAGTAGGATTGGTTAAACAAGGCACCACGATTACAGAAGCATCAAGTGGAAACACTGGCATAGCATTTTCTGCAATGGGAGCTTATTTTGGAAATCCAGTGCATATTTTTATGCCCGACTGGATGAGTGAGGAGAGGAAGAAACTATTGGAAAGTTATGGTGCTACAATTCACTTAGTTTCCAAAGAAGATGGAGGCTTTAAAGGGTCAGT
>CAZTML010000297.1:0-2021 GCA_964614935.1 uncultured Clostridia bacterium
GCTGTTATCGTAGCCGTTAGGGTATATGAGACATACGCTAGTCAATAGGATAGTATTTTCAGTCAGGTTAATTTGCTGAAATATATTAAAAATGAAGTAAAAGAATCCTCTTTTACTTCATTTATTTATTGTGAATAGAAAGTTATATGAATAATAATATTAATTATTATTCTTCAAAACATGTTTAATTTTATAACCTTGTTCACTTAACTTTTTCTCTAATTCCTCTGTATCAAGGGCTGCTGACCTGATTACAATATCACGCGTTCCCACACCACCATATACTGCAATATGGGATATATTAATGTCAAAAAGTTTATATATATTTGCAATATCTGCCATAGCACCTGGAACATCCTTAGCTTCTATAGTTATTCGGTTTCCAATATCTCTAAAGCCCAACAAGTTAATAAAAGCGTCAAATATATCACTTTCTGTTATAATTCCAACCAATTTACCATTTTCAACAACTGGAAGAGTACCAATTTTATTTTCACGCATTATAATTGCAGCTTCTTCCAGCAAGTTCCCTGTTTCAATAGTTATTGGTTTTTTAGACATAGCATCCTTTACAGTCAACTTAGACAACAAATAGTTAATTTCAAAGATACTCAAAGATGTAGCCTTTGTAGGTGATACTTTTTGAATATCATTTTCTGTAAGTAAACCAACAAGCTTTTCACCATCTACTACAGGAAGTCTCCTAAGACCTTTTTCTCTTAAGACCGCAACCGCATCAGCTATAGATGCATCAGCTGTTATGGTATATGGACTTTTAGTCATAGAGTTTCTTACATACATTCTAATCCCCTCCTAAATAAGCTTTTTGAATTTCATCGCTATTAGCTAATTCTTCCCCTGTACCGCTCATTACAATGGAACCTGTTTCAATAACATAAGCCCTGTCAGCTATTGACAATGCTATTTTTGCATTTTGCTCAACTAAAAGTATTGTTGTTCCATCTTTATTTATATTTACAATTATATCAAATATTTCTCTTACAAGCAAGGGCGCTAGCCCCATGGAAGGCTCATCTAAGAGAAGTATTTTAGGTCTTGACATTAAGGCCCTACCCATTGCAAGCATTTGCTGTTCTCCGCCGGATAAGGTGCCTGCAGTCTGTTTTTTTCGCTGGCCGAGAATGGGAAATAACTCATAAACATAATCCATATCTTTACTAATATTGGCTTTATCACGCCTTAAATATGCACCCAATTCCAAGTTTTCCACTACAGTCATAGCCGGAAATATTCTTCTTCCTTCCGGAACTTGGGATATTTTCATTTCAACTCTCTTAGAAGCAGTTAAATTTATTATATCCTTTCCTTCAAAAATAATTTCTCCGTTAGTTGCTTTGTGTAAACCGGAAATGGTCCGCAGTGTTGTAGTTTTACCGGCACCATTGGAGCCTAACAAGGTTACTATTTCACCTTGATTAACCTTTAAGGAAACATCTTTAAGGGCATGAATAACACCATAATGAACATTAAGATTCTTTATCTCAAGCATTTTACACATCCTCCCCTAAGTATGCTTCTATAACCCTTTTATTGTTTTTGACTTCCTCAGGTTTCCCGGAAGCTATCATAGCACCGTAATTTAAGACATAAATTCTCTCACAAATTTTCATAACTAAGGACATATCATGCTCGATTAAGAGAACTGTAAGATTATATTCTTTTCGAATCTTAGCAATAGTTTCCGTTAAATGAGCAGTTTCATTTGGATTCATTCCTGCAGCTGGTTCATCTAAAAGTAAAAGAACCGGTTTTGTAGCCATGGCTCTTACAATTTCTAAGTGTCTTTGCTCCCCATAGGGAAGGTTCTTGGCTAACTCTTGTTTTTTGTGAGATAGGTTAAATATGTCTAATAATTCTTCGGCCTCTTTTTTTAGTCTTTCTTCTTCTTCATAAAATTTATTGCTACGAAAAATTCCTGAAAAAAATGTATAATCAACATTTTGATGCATTGCTATACGAATGTTGTCAAGAACAGTCAAATCTTTAAATAACCTAATATT
>CAZTML010000298.1:0-2011 GCA_964614935.1 uncultured Clostridia bacterium
AGAGGAACCAAAAGTAGAAGAACCAAAAGCTGAAGAACCTAAAAATGAAGAACCACTAGCTGAAGGTGCTGTTAAAACAGGCTTGGCAGTTGTATCATCTATAGAGAAATCAAAAGATGCAGGTGAAAAAGACGGACTAGCACAAACAGACTCAGTAATTGTAGCAGTAACTGTTGACAAAGACGGAAAAATAGTGCAAACTGTAATAGATACAGCTCAAATTAAAATCGGATTCAGCAATGAAGGTAAAATTTTACCGGATTTAGATACTGTATTCCAATCAAAGCAAGAACTTAAAGAAGAATACGGAATGGGCAAAGCTTCATCTATTGATAAAGAATGGTATGAACAAGCTAATGCTTTATCAGAATACGTAGTAGGCAAGACTGTAGAAGAAGTTAGGGGTATTAAAGTAGACGAAGCAGGAGTTCCAACAGAAGCGGACTTAGTTTCATCAGTAACTATTAAAATTAATCCATATAAAGAAGCTATTGAAAAAGCTGTAGCTAATGCTCAGGACTTAGGCTCAGATGCTAATGATAAATTAGGCTTAGGAGTTGTAACAACAATTTCAAAATCTAAAGATGCAACAGCTGATGCTGAAGGATTGGCTCAAGCTTATTCAACATACACTGCAGCTACCTTTGATGCAGATGGAAATGTAACAAGCTCTGTAATAGATGCTTCTCAATCTAACGTAAAATTCGATTCAACAGGTAAAATAACTACAGACCTAACAGTAGCACCTATAACTAAGGTTGAATTAGGCGAAGGATATGGAATGAAAAAAGCTTCTGCTATAGGCAAAGAATGGTATGAACAAGCAGACGCATTTGCAGTTTATGTAGTAGGCAAAACAGTTGAAGAAATAAAAGGAATAGCAGTTGATGAAAGTGGTCATGCTACTGATGCAGACTTAGTATCATCTGTTACAGTTGGAATTGAAGACTTCCAAAGTATATTTGAAAAAGCTTATAAAAACGCAAATAATTAATCATAACTGAGGGGCAGAATCTGCCCCTTATTTTTAAGAGGTGTCAAGTTGAGAAAGAAAGTTATTTCCATAATATTATTAATATTTGTTTTAATTAGTTTAACTGCATGTGGTGAAAAAGACCTTATTCGTTATGAATCAGAATTTATAATGCTCTTTGATACTGCAACAAGAATAGTGGGCTTTGCTGAAAGCAAGGAAGAGTTTACTGAATATTCGCAAATCATTTATGATAATTTAAAAGAATATCACCAACTTTATGATATTTATAATAATTATGAAGGTATAAACAATATTAAAACAATTAATGATAATGCAGGGATAAAACCTGTTAAAGTAGACAAAAGAATAATCGATTTACTTAATTTCTCAATTGAATTATATGAGGAAACCGGAGGAAAGACAAACATTGCCTTTGGTGCAGTGTTAAAAGTTTGGCATGAATACAGGACAAATGGAATAGAAAACCCAGAAAATGCTACTCTCCCGCCAGACGATCTCTTACTAAGTGCATCCGAGCATACCAATATTGAGGATATAATTATAGATGAAGAAAATTCAACCATCTTCTTAAAAGACCCAATGATGAGTCTCGATGTGGGTGCAATAGCAAAGGGATATGCAACTGAACAAGTAAGCAAGATTGTTGAAGATAGTGGAATGACTTCAGGTTTATTGTCCGTTGGTGGAAATATACGAGCTGTAAACAACAATGTTACAACTGATGCACCGTGGAATGTGGGTATTCAAAATCCCGACCCTGAAGCGGAACAATCAGTTTTAGAAGTAGTTAAATTAGACGATAAATCACTAGTAACAAGCGGTGATTATGAAAGATATTATATTGTAGACGGTGAAAAATATAATCATATAATAGATTCTGATACCTTATATCCTTCAATACTTTTCACTGCTGTTTCAATAATATGTGAGGATTCGGGAAGGGCTGATGCTCTGTCAACAGCTATATTCTGCTTGCCTTTTGAGGAAGGACTTGAGCTGATTAATTCAATGCCT
>CAZTML010000299.1:0-2000 GCA_964614935.1 uncultured Clostridia bacterium
CATAAACCATGTTATCGATCGTTTCAATCAATATCTCCACTGCATTTAAAAAACCGCTTGGCGCTTCTTCTATTTTCGCTTTTTTAATCTTAGAATTTACAACAAAAGCAGCAATTATTAAAAATATTGCTATTATAATTGAACTTATAACAGTTTCCGAAAAAATTATCTCGTTTCCGTTATAAATAACTGCAATTTCCATCATGACCTCCTTTACCTGTTAAAATCTTTATCTAAAATATATAATAATACAATTGAAATCTTTACCATGAAAAGCCCTAAAACGGCAGTAAGTAAGTTAAGATAGTCTGCCATAGCAGAAACAATCAAAACTACGGCGTAAATTACTTGTCTTATTAAAAAACTTACAAACGCATATCTTTGTGCCTTTTTAGGCTTCATTGTAATAAATTTGTTAACCGAATCATTCATTAAATGAAGTGATAAAATACTGATAAGGGCTCCAAATATGTATCCCAAAATGAGAGGTTTGGATTCTTTGAATATTAAAGCTAAAAAACCAATAATAAATAAACTCAATAATAAAACAAATTTATTTATTTTAACCAATAAATCCTTATTCAATAAGTCACTTCCTCTTACTGTACTCACTAGCTGTTTTATATAAATTTAAAATTCCTGCCGCTGAACCTATTATGATAAATATTGTCATAAATATACCATCGGTTCCGACCTTTTTGTCTAAGAATCCTCCTAAGAATACTCCAAATAATATAGGGGTAATCCCTGCATACCCTAAATGACTTAATAAATATAAACCGCTAAAATCAAACTTATTTTTCTTCTTCATCTCTTCCTGATTCTTCCATGATTTTATGATACAATTCACTTTCATGCTTTAACTTTTCATAAAATTCTATGCTCATTACAACCATATCACCATGTCCGTTTTTAGTTAAAAAAATTGGTTCAAAATTCTCATGTAAATATTTTGATATATCCGAAAAATGATTTCTTAAATCTGAAATCGGACGAATTTTTGTCATTACTTTTACCTCTTTTTGTGTAATAATTTGTGAAAAATATTATCATTTTCATGATAATTGCAACTATTATGTTAACATACTGAATTTTTCATGTCAATAAAAAATCTTCATAGAAACTGGATTATTTTTACGAAGATAAAATATTTTTCAATATAAATGTTTCTTGCTTCTACTGCAATCAGTGTTCTGACAGTCCTCATCCTTAAACTCAATTTCAACCGTTACATGCTCTATTCCTTTTTCTTCCAGAATATGTCTTGCTTCCTTTTTAATTCTGATAATTTCATCCATTTGTGCATTATTATTAGTCACAACATGGGTGCTCAACATGTTCTTTTCCCCCTCTAAGGACCATATATGGGTATGGTGAACTGAAAGTATGCCGTCGATTTTCTCAAGCTCATCTTTTAAGTCATCAATTTTAAATCCGCTAGGTACCCCTTGTAATAATACATGAAATATTTCCTTTAAATTTTTAGTCACATTATACATTATATATATAGTAATAAGAATAGATAAAATCGGATCAATAATTGGAATATCAAAGAATATAAGTATAATACCTGCCACAAGTACAGCAAGCCAGCCTAAAAGGTCCTCAAGCAAATGCCAAGATACAACTTTTTCATTTAAAGAAGAACCTGTCCTGAGCCTTAAAACTGCAATTCCATTAACAACTATTCCTAGGATTGACATGAGAATCATTCCACCTGAATGGACTTCTTCAGGAGCTAATAATCTTGGCACCGCCCTTACTAATATAAATAGAGAACCAACAACTAAAATTATGCTGTTTACAATTGCCCCAACTAAAGAAAACCTTGAATATCCATAGGTAAATTCTTTATCAGGACCCTTTTCTGAATACTTTTCAAAATACCAGGCAATTCCTAAAGATACAGAATCACCAAAGTCATGGAGGGCATCTGATAAAATTGCCATACTATTAGTTAACAAGCCACCTATTATTTCTAAAATAGTAAATGATAAGTT
>CAZTML010000300.1:0-1996 GCA_964614935.1 uncultured Clostridia bacterium
TTTATGTGAGTTTACGAACAAATAAATTTGTGTGCGAAACTGTGGAATCTCAGAAAATAAAAATATGAGATCCTTCGCTAATGCTAAGGATGACAGAGATATGCTATCTTACCTATATTTCGGGATTGCCAAGATGAGACTTCTTTTCAATTAATGTTATCATAAGCAAGCAGGCAAGCATTGAAGCTGGGGCTACGAAAAAGGCAATATGGGGACCAACAAGATCATTTAATGCTCCTGTAATGTTAAAAAATATCATGAATAAAATATTGCCAAATGTAGTTATTAGCCCAATGGCAAATGAAGTATTTTCTTTAAAAACTGAATTTGTTATAAGCATAAGGGTGGGAAAGGTAATGGACAAGAAAAATCCCGAAGCTGCAATGACTAAAAGACCCTTATCCCTTAATAAAAGCCCTGTAACTATGCAGAAGGCTCCTGAAAATAAATACAATTTAAGCCCATTAACATTTCCTGTTTTGTTAAGAATAAAACCCCCCACCAATCTTCCTAAGGCAAATGCAAGATAGTATACGGATGCATATTTTGCTGCACTTGCAGGATCAAAAGAATAAGAATCCCTCATGTAGCTTATAAACCACGTATAAAGAACAGATTCGCTTAAAAATGCAAAGCAAACGGCTGCAACAAATAAGTATATTATGGGGTTTTTATATAATTCTTTTCTTTTTTTCTCCTTATTAACATTAGCTTTTATACCCGGTGTCCTTATTAATAAGGTAAGTACCACGGATATTACAAAGAAAATTCCAAGATAAAGATAAATTCTTCTCCAATGAAGGCCATTAGCAAGCAAATGGCCATATACGCCTTGGCCTGCAAAACTTCCAAGCCCATACATGAAATGTGTAATATTCATAAGAATTGACTCAAAACCAATAGATATAACAGGTATCAAGGAGTCAATTGTAACTGCCCACATGGACCTTCCTAATCCAAATAAAAAATTGAAGAGTCCAAGTAAGAATATATTAGAAGCAAAGGGTGCTATCAAAACACCTATAGTTGAAGTTATTGCACCTACGAAGAAAACAAATTTATGTCCGAATTTTTCACACAAATATCCTCCTGTAAAGCTTCCTATGATACTTCCAATTACATTAAATGTAAGTATTAAACTCATTGAACTGTTGTTTATTTGAAATTCTTCCAAAAAGAACGGAACAAAGTTTCCTCTAGAACTCTCAAAAACTGCTACTATAAAATATATGTAAAATGCTGTAAATATTAAGAATAAATTATTTTTGTTATGTTTCAAGGCTATCTCCTGTTTGTTATATTGCTTATCTTAACATAAAAAAAAATCCTAGTAAAGGAAATAGTTGACTTACTAAACTTTGGGTTATAAAATTAAATGACATAAGAAAGGATAAGAAAATGTTCAGACAAAAAAGCTATCAAACAGACAGATTATATTTAAAAATTTTGAAACCCAATTATTGTCGAAAAGTTTTAGAATACTATAAAAGAAATCGTAATTTTTTAGATGAATGGGAACCGAAACGACCAAAAGAATTTTACACTCTATCATATCAAAAAAGACAGTTAACTTATGAATATAGTGACTTTAAGGACAGCAAGGCAGTTAGATTTTGGATTATAAAAAAAGATACTAATACAATAATAGGAAACATAAGCATTAGCAATATAATTATGGGAAACTTTAAGTCCTGCTTCATGGGTTATAAGTTAGACAAGGATGAAATTAATAAGGGATATATGACAGAGGCAATAAAAAAGGTAGTGGAGATAATGTTTAATGACTTTGGCCTTCACAGAATTGAAGTAAATATTCTACCCCGAAATGAAAGATCCTTAAGGGTAATGGAAAAACTTAATTTTGAGCAGGAAGGGTATTCAAAAAGATACCTTGAAATTAACGGAAAGTGGGAAGACCACATCCATTTTGCTACTTATGATGATGCCCTAACCCCATTTTTCTGAGTCTTTTTTCAGAAAAATGGCTGGTAGGTCA
>CAZTML010000301.1:0-1977 GCA_964614935.1 uncultured Clostridia bacterium
GCAATGGAAGTTACAACAAAAGCTGTTCAACTTCACGGTGGATATGGATATACAAGAGACTATCCTGTTGAAAGAATGATGAGAGATGCAAAGATAACTGAAATCTATGAAGGAACTTCAGAAGTTCAAAGAATGGTAATCAGTGCAAATATGTTGAAATAGGGAGGCAAAGACAGTGAATATAGTAGTATGTATAAAACAAGTGCCTGACACAACAGAAGTTAGAATCGATCCAATAACTAACACGTTAATAAGAGAAGGCGTTCCAAGCATAATAAATCCTGACGATAAAGCAGGGTTAGAAGCAGCACTTAGATTAAAAGACCAGCATGGTGCTCATGTAACAGTTTTAACAATGGGTATTCCTAATGCAGAAGTTGCATTAAGAGAATCTTTAGCAATGGGTGCTGACGAAGCAATATTAGTAACAGACAGAGCATTTGGAGGGGCTGATACATTAGCAACTTCAACAACAATCGCAGCAGCTTTAAAAAATCTTGATTATGACTTAATCATAACAGGTCGTCAAGCCATAGACGGTGATACTGCACAAGTTGGACCACAGATAGCAGAACATTTAGGATTAGTAAACATAAGCTACGCTGAAGATATAAAAGTAGAAGGCGATGAAATTATTGTTAAAAGACAATATGAAGATAGATATCATACATTAAAAACAAAATTACCTTGCTTAATAACAGCATTGGCAGAATTAAACCAACCTCGCTATATGACTCCCGGTGGAATTTTTGATGCATATAGAGAAAAAGAAGTTAAAGTTTGGAATTTAAAAGATGTCGATGTTGATGTAGAACGTATAGGTTTAAAAGGTTCTCCTACTAAGGTTGTAAAATCATTTACTAAGGGTGCTAAAACTGCAGGTAAAGTATTTACACTTGATCCACAGGAATCAGCTGAATTAATAGTTGATAAAATGAAAGATAAATTCATAATATAAGAGGAGGAGGACAAAATGAATATTTCTGAATATAAAGGCGTTTTTGTTTTTGCAGAACAAAAAGACCGAAAAATAGAAAAAGTAGCCTATGAGTTAGTAGGTAAGGCTAAAGAATTAGCAAAAGACTTAGATACTACTGTTACAGCAGTATTACTAGGTTACAATATGCAAGAAGAAGCAAAAAAATTATGTTATGCTGGGGCAGACCATGTAATATATGCAAACAATGAAGTATTGGATGAATATATGACAGAGCCATATGCATATACATTGACTGAAATATTTGAAGCTAAAAAACCTGAAGTAGTACTTTTTGGAGCATCAGCTATTGGAAGAGACGTGGCACCGAGAGTATCAGCAAGATTAGGTACAGGTTTAACAGCAGACTGCACAAGCTTGGATATCAGACCTGATGACAAAAATGCAGAACAATTAAATATGGCTATGACAAGACCTGCTTTCGGCGGAAACTTAATGGCTACAATTATAATTGGAAACCATAGACCACAAATGGCTACAGTAAGACCTGGAGTTATGCAAAGAGCTAAATACTCTGAAGACAATGCTGTAAATGTTGAAGAATATAAAATAGATATTCCTGCAGACAGAAAAAATGTTGAAATTCTTGATATTACAAAAATAATTCAACAAAGAATGAACGTAGAAGATGCTAAAGTATTGGTATCAGGCGGAAGAGGAATGCACGGATCTGAAAACTACCCAATGCTTGAAGAACTAGCAGACCTACTTGGGGGAACAATTTCTGCATCAAGAGCTGCAGTTGATGCTGGCTGGGTTCCAAAGGACAGACAAGTTGGCCAAACAGGAAAAACAGTTAGACCAAATCTTTACATCGCATGCGGTATTTCAGGAGCTATTCAGCACTTAGCTGGAATGGAAGAATCTGATTTCATCATAGCAATTAACAAAGATGAAACAGCTCCAATATTTGAAGTTGCAGACGTTGGAATAGTAGGAGACATATTTAAAATAGTTCCACTACTAATTGAAGAATTAAA
>CAZTML010000302.1:0-1965 GCA_964614935.1 uncultured Clostridia bacterium
GCATATTCTATATTCTTTTCTACATCTCCAGCATAGGGAGATGCAACAAATATTAATTTCATAAAACACAACCTTTCCAATTTATTTTGGTACTGCCTGGACAATGGTCTTAGTTGTATTAACTGCAGCCTGTGCCGTATAAACTGCACTCATAACATTTGCACGAGTTGATGTATCTAATCCGAATGCTCCTGCAACCCTTGGCACTTCTCCTGCTGATAACATTAAACCTAGACCCAATAATGCATGATCTTTTACTACCATTAACCCAGCTGTTAGTATTGTTGCTTGTAGGAATGTAGTTAAACAAAGACCAATTATCTGCTTAGACCATTGAATAAATCCATCTATATATCCACGAGGAACAGAAAACATATACAGACTTCCTACTGCTATTTGTATAAGGAGGATTCCCCCTCTTTTAAGATTAGCAAAGAACACTTTAATAACTGCATAACCCATTAATATAATTATAAATAGAGCCATGAATGGACTTGTTATCATAGAAAGTCCTCCGAAGATTCCTGAACTTCCTACACTAGTAATATCTCCTGCAGTATTTAAATTTGATATGATATTTGTGGCTAGTTCATTAATTCCAGTACCGTATCCAGTAATTCCTGCAGTTAAACTTGCTTGTAGGTTAACAGATAGTTTATATAATTCTATTGGTACAATGGTAAACAGACTTACTGCCATAAATCCCTTTATAGCATTTAAGCCTGCATCCCTGATACTGCCTCTTCCATTTTGATATTCTATTCCTGTTTCAAAGACTGATAATATAAGGCCTGTTCCATATAATGACCAGGCAAAATAAGAGAAAAATAGGACAATGGACTGAACCCAACTCATCTCAAATAGTTCCACTCCCATATTCCCCATATTAGCAAAGAAATCAGCAAGAAATCCTACAATTTGTCCATAGGCCCAATCTATTATTTGATCCATTACATCTCCTAATATAAAGTCCCATATAAACATTTTTATCACCTCATTTCAAAAATAAAAAAATGTACTTATAATGATTGATCTACAGGGTAACTGACACTTTCAAGGTTAATTGAAGTAAGCAGAAATATGTGATATAGTAACGGCAAATATCAATTTGTAGTAATTAATATTTAATTCACTTCAAAGGAGAAGATGGATGTGAAAAAACGGTTTATTTTCCCCCTTATTTTAATTGTAATAGAACAAGTAATCAAACTATTGATTTGGCACAATTATGCGAATGTTGATATAGTTCTACTTCAAAATATTCTGTTTTTTCAACCTGTTCAGAATACTAATTTAAATTATATTGCCAGTATACTTGAATATAAAACTCCTGTATTAGTTATGTTCGCTATTCAAATTCTTAGTTTAATTATGCTTTTTTTAGGTTATCGTTATCTCTCATATTTATGGATTCAAGGGAAAAAACTATTAAATGGATGGCTAATATTTTTTGGTGCAGGTATAATTTGTTCATTTATAGATACAACGTTTTGGGGTGGTAGCTTAGATTTTTTACGGTTATTTAATTGGTTTACATTTGACCTTAAAGATGTTTATTTAAATATAGGTATAGCATTTTTACTATTTTATACTGCAAATTACTACATAAAATCATATTATAAAATGAGTAGAGAAGAACGCAAGCAAACAAGTATACGGATTTGGATAAAAAAAGGCATGCCATCATTACCTATGGAATAACAATAAGTCTTATCATATAAAATAACATAATAAGTGATTCAAATTTTAAAACTATAGAGTATACTAATCAACAATCAATGGATAAGTATACTCTTTTCTATTACATCCCCAAAATTGTCCAAATATATGCTGGAGCAGTTAGGGTAAATACTAAACAGGCAAACAAAATTGCTGGTGCTGCCCACTCAAACTGGCCATGTTTTCTGTAATCAAAGTAAGCCATGCCAAGTTTAGCAAAGAAAAAAACTGCCAAAACTAAATCAA
>CAZTML010000303.1:0-1960 GCA_964614935.1 uncultured Clostridia bacterium
TTGGAATCACTAAGGAAATATATGATAACACTTCTTGTATTACTAATATTCCTGGTCTTTCTATACCCTGACCTTTTATGTAAGGAATACCCGTCAATTGTTTGTACCAATGGTTTTATCCTCTTTATCATAAAATGATTCTTATCAATACACCTTATTTTCAATTTATATATAAATAATGGAATAGTACGTTATGATATTGACAACAATAAAGGCAATGGTATAGCATTACATTAACATAATATTTATATAATATTTAGGAGGTTTTATGAAAAAATTTATTAGCTTACTATTGTGTGGTCTTTTGATTGTTGGTTCATTGGTTGGATGTACTACTGATCAAAAAAACCCACCAAAAGATGAAGATAAAATTGTAGAAAACAATAATGAAGAAAACAATGTGTCTTCCATAACAATTTCTACTGGAGAACCTGCACCAGAATATGACGAAACATTAGAAACAGACGTACTGGTACTTGGCGGTGGAGGTGCCGGTCTAACAAGTGCTTTAACTGCTTCCGAAAATGGAAAAAAAGTAATATTGGCAGAGAAATTAGGATATCTTGGAGGAGCAACCTTGTTGTCAGGAGGTATAGTACCTGCAGCAGAAACTAAACAGCAAAAAGAAGCTGGAATAGTTGATAATCAAGATTTATTTGCCCGTGATATATTTAGGCCAAATTCTTATAGTGTTAGAAAAGATTTAGTATATACTGTAACTGAAAATGCTAAAAATGTTGTTGAATGGCTTGAAGAACAAGGCGTTAAAATGAGCCTTATAACAAATAATTTATATTATGGTCAGTCAAATTATCGTATGCATTTAGCAGAAGGCAGCGGTAGCGGTATGACAAGGATATTGATAGACAATGTCAATACAAATGATGATATAGAAGTTTTGTTAAATTCTCCTGCTATTGAATTAGCTGTAGAAAATGGCCAGGTAATAGGTGCTTTTATAAAAAGAGACAACAAAAGTACAGTTTTAGTCAAGGCTGAAAATACTGTATTGTGTACAAGTGGTTTCGGTGCAAATAAAGAAATGCTTGAAGAATACATACCTGAGATGATTAATGCATTCCCGTATGTAGCTCCTGGTGCGACTGGTGAAGGAATAATCTGGGGACAAAATCTTGGAGCAAATGTCGCAAATATGAAAGCCTATCAGGGTCACGGGGTATATAGCGAAGAATTAAAGGGTTCTGCAGATTTAAACATACTTTATAGAGGTGGTATATTAGTTAATAAAAATGGAGAAAGATTTACAAATGAGCATAAAGGATATTCCGAGTTATCTCCAGAGGTATTGGCACAACCTGATTATCATGTTTACATGGTATTTAATCAAGAAAATGCAGATGCAACTCCAAAATTTGCAGATTATGACACAGCAGGTATTTTAACTAAGGCTGATACATTAGAAGAACTTGCTACAGCTTTGAGTATTGATCAAGAAAAATTTAACGCAACAACGGAAGATTATATGAATGGAATTGAGAAAGGACAAGATAGTTTAAACAGAACTCTTTTCCCGGATAACTTTGACGGACCATACTATGCCCTTGAAATAACAGCTGATTTAAGGCACACACAAGGTGGTCTTGTTACAGATACAGTAGGTCATGTATTAAAGGAAGACGGAACCTTAATTAAAGGTCTTTATGCTGCTGGAGGAGTAATGGAAGGTTTCTCTGATACAGCAGGTGCCGGCTATATGTCAGGAAACGGATTACTGCAAGCATTTGTATTTGGACGTTTAGCAGGAGAACATGCTGCTACTACTACAAGAGCCGATGCAAAGATTATTAATTTAGAATAAGTAAAATAATTTTCTAAATATGGAATATTGAAAAAATCCTCAAATATGAGGATTTTTTCTTTGATACCCTTTTCTTAGCGCACACCCGGGACCGCCTACCGCGATTTCTGATGTTTGCATTAATAAATATTTCATTGAAGA
>CAZTML010000304.1:0-1067 GCA_964614935.1 uncultured Clostridia bacterium
AATGAAATTTTTCGGATAATGCACACAACAAAGGGTTCTTCCGCTATGATGGAATTTAACACTATTTCTTTTGTTTCACATAAGCTTGAGGATTTATTTTATATAATAAGAGAGCAAGGAATTTCTTATGATTATTTTGCAGATTTATTTGACCTTGTCCTTAAAGTTTCAGATTTTTTAAAAGATGAAGTTGAAAAAATTCAGTTAAATCAAGCTCTATCTACTGGAAATGATGCTTTAGTTTCTGAAATAACATCATTTCTGGATAAATTAAAATCAGGAAAAAGTTCTTCAGACGAGAAGATATGCTCCCAGTCAGAGACCCAATCCCAAGAAGAAGTTTCTGTTCTTCATTATGATAAACCAGAAGCCTGTAGTCCCTTAGGTCCTCTGAAATACTTATTTTCCACATTTATGGAAGGTTGCCAAATGGAAAACATTCGTGCCTTTATGTTGATTGACAAAATAAAACCTATGGTCAATGTAATTGGTACTTACCCTGAAAATATAGATTCTAACCCAGATGCTTCTTCCATAATTATTAATGAGGGTTTTTATTGTGCTTTTGAAAGTAACGCTTCCGATGAAGAAATTTTAAAAGCAGCTCTTACTGCACCTTCTGTTGATACTTGCAAATTTGTGGATAGCTTTCCTAATGGAAAAAGTATACTTTCACTTGATAAGTCTGCTGACCAACAACTTACTCCAGTATCTACTGAAGAATCTGCCGAAACAGTAAACTCCACTCAAAATCAATCCAATAAGTCAACGAATACGAATAAAGTTGTTGCTAATTCACCTAATGCTAACGAAAATAATTCTAGTAAGGAAAATACGGTTTCTTTAACTAAACCAAATTTAATTAATGTTGATTTAAATAAATTAGATACCCTTATGGATTTAGTAAGTGAAATTGTCATAACTGAATCCATGGTTTCTGGAAGTTCCGATTTGCAAGGCCTTAAGCTGGAAAATTTTGATAAATCTTCAAGGCAGTTAAGAAAACTCACCAATGAGCTTCAGGATATTGTAATGTCTATCCGAATGGTTCCTATTGCCGCAACTTT
>CAZTML010000304.1:1077-1950 GCA_964614935.1 uncultured Clostridia bacterium
GTGACATGGACAAAAAGCTCAATAAGAATGTGGACCTTGTATTGATGGGAGAAACTACAGAGGTAGACAAAACTATTATTGATGCCATTGCGGATCCTTTGATGCACCTTGTCCGAAATGCAATGGATCATGGTATGGAAGACAAAGACGCACGAGCAAAGACATCAAAGAATCCCGTCGGAAGAATTTTGCTATCTGCACAAAATATTGGCGGAGATATTATAATTGCAGTTGGTGATGACGGTAAAGGTCTTGATACTGAGGTATTATTACGAAAAGCAAAAGAGAAAGGGCTTCTTACAAAACCTGAAGCAGAATATTCTGAAAGAGAAATTTTCAATTTACTATTACTTCCTGGGTTTTCCACCAAAGACCAAGTAACCGAATTTTCAGGTAGAGGGGTTGGAATGGACGTAGTAAAGAAAAATATTGAGAAAACCGGTGGAAGTGTAACCATTGAAAGTGTAAAAGGTCAGGGAACGACAGTATACTTCAAGATACCTCTGACGCTCTCAATTATTGATAGTATGCAAATCCGAGTTGGTGCTAACATATATACTGTTCCAATTACGAACATTCGAGAATCCTTTAAGGCAAATAGTTCACAATTATTAAGTGATCCTGACGGTAACCTCATGATCATGATTAGGGGTGTCTGCTATCCTGTTATTCAATTGTTTAAAATCTTCAATGTTAAAGATGCTATCCATAAACTTGAAGATGGAATACTATTGTTGGTTGACTCTGGAGACAGATTGGCTTGTTTATTAGCAGATGAGTTAATAGGTAAGCATCAGGTTGTTGTAAAACCAATGCCCACTTACTTGGGTCATTTTGTTAAAAAAGATTCAAGCCATTCAGGGATATCAGGTT
>CAZTML010000305.1:0-1931 GCA_964614935.1 uncultured Clostridia bacterium
GCTCAGTCTTATGAACCTCTAAATGAAGATGGGACTTTTGAACATAGTCGTGTTGTAGTAAGAGGTATCGAAGGTATAAATGAAATAGTATCAAAAGATATGGTTGATTACATGGAAGTTTCTCCAAAACAGGTAATTTCCATTGGAACGGGTATGATACCATTCTTGGAAAATGACGACGCTAACCGTGCTCTTATGGGTGCAAACATGCAGAGACAGGCAGTGCCTCTTTTAATAACTGAAGCGCCTATAATTGGAACTGGCTTGGAATACAAGGCAGCCATGGATTCAGGAGCTGTTATTATTGCTGAAAATGATGGAAAAGCAGTTTCTGTTACTGCATCAGAAATTATTATAAGAAGAAGCGACACTGGAATGCTTGACAAATATCACCTTCTTAAATTTAAACGTTCTAATAGTGGTACTTGTGTAAATCACAGGCCTATTATACACAAAGGGGACGAAATAAAGAAAGGTCAAATTATTGCAGACGGACCTTCTACAGATAATGGTGACATGGCAATCGGAAAGAATCTTTTAATAGGTTTTATGACCTGGGAAGGTTATAACTACGAAGATGCCATGCTATTAAATGAAAAGTTGGTAATGGATGATGTATTGACATCTGTCCATATAGAAGAATATGAATCAGAAGCAAGAGATACTAAACTTGGCCCTGAAGAAATAACAAGGGATATTCCAAATGTGGGAGACGATTCTCTTAAGGACTTGGATGAAAGAGGAATTATTAGAATTGGTGCAGAAGTTAAGTCCGGTGATATACTTGTTGGAAAAGTTACCCCTAAAGGTGAAACGGAATTAACGGCTGAAGAGAGACTCCTTAGAGCAATTTTCGGTGAAAAAGCAAGAGAAGTTAGGGATACTTCACTTAAGGTTCCTCACGGTGAAACTGGAATTATTGTAGATGTAAAGGTGTTTACAAGAGAAAACGGCGACGAGTTGAAACCTGGAGTAAGCAAGCTAGTAAGAGTTTATATAGCAACAAAACGTAAAATAAATGTCGGCGACAAAATGTGCGGCCGCCATGGAAACAAAGGTGTTATTTCAAAGATTATGCCTGAAGAAGATATGCCATACTTACCGGATGGTACACCACTTGAGGTAGTGTTGAATCCGCTTGGAGTTCCTTCACGTATGAATATTGGTCAGGTTTTAGAAATCCATCTTGGATTAGCTGCTAAAAAGCTAGGTTGGAGTGTTGCAACCCCTGTATTTGATGGTGCTGTTGAAGACGACATATGGGATGCTCTAGAAATGGCAGGTTATCCGAGAAGTGGTAAAATTGAACTTAGGGACGGACGTACAGGTGAATACTTCGAAGGTCCCGTAACTGTTGGCTATATGTATATGTTGAAACTTCACCATCTTGTTGACGATAAGATACATGCTCGTTCAACAGGACCTTATTCCTTGGTTACTCAGCAACCTTTAGGTGGTAAAGCCCAATTTGGTGGTCAGAGATTTGGAGAAATGGAAGTTTGGGCACTGGAAGCATACGGTGCTGCTCATACATTGCAAGAAATTTTAACAGTTAAGTCTGATGATGTTAATGGGAGAGTTAAAACTTATGAAGCAATTGTAAAGGGTGAAAATATTCCTGAACCGGGAATCCCTGAATCTTTCAAGGTACTTGTAAAAGAATTGCAGAGTTTGGCTTTGGATATTAAAATTATTACCAGTGATGCAAATGAAGTTGAAATAGTCGAAACTATGGATAATGATGATGACATACCTGTTGATACTGAAAACTTAGGTGACATGACTGTAGTTGAAGATGATTCTATGGAAGGTATGCAGATAGATTCTGATGATACAGATGATTCTGAAGATTTTGAAGTTGATTTAGATTCTGATATAGATGATATAGATGATATAGAAGTAGAAGACGACTACGACGACGATTATTAATT
>CAZTML010000306.1:0-1928 GCA_964614935.1 uncultured Clostridia bacterium
GGGATATCGAAAATGATGTCCCTTTTTTAATGCTGAGGATTCTGAGAAAGGAAGCTTATGCCGTTGATTCTGTTCTTTTTGATTGACATGCAATTGATAAGAGATATATAATTGTGCTAGTAATTACAACGGGAGGAAACATGTTGGAGATTTTTGAAGACGCTTTTATTGATTCGTTTAAGATGTTACCTTTTTTATTCGTAGCATATTTAATAATTGAGTATATAGAACATAAGTCGTCAGACAAGCTGGTAAGCGGATTAAGGAAGTTTGGAGTTGTTGGAGGGGCAGTACTTGGGTGTATCCCACAGTGTGGATTTTCTGTAGCCGCAGCCAATCTATACGCGGGTAGAATTATAAAAACAGGAACACTAATAGCTGTATTTTTATCTACTTCTGATGAAGCGATACCCATATTGTTATCGAATCCAGGCAATCTAGACACAATTGGCTTGCTTATAGCTGTTAAGGTTATTGTTGCTATTATAGCAGGCTTTATGGCAGACTTTTTATTTAAAGGATTTTTTAATAGAGGAAATACCGAAAGAGTAGAAAAATCCATTCATCAACATGTATGTAATGATTGTGGATGTGAACATGATCATGGCATTGTAAAACCTGCATTAAAACATACTATTAATATATTTATATTCTTGATTCTTACTAATATGGTTCTTAATTATATAATAGAATTTGCAGGCGAGGAAAATTTATCTAGAATTCTGTTGAATGATAGCATACTACAGCCGGCCTTGGCAGGTCTTATCGGATTAATACCAAATTGTGCAGCTTCTATTATACTTACCCAGCTCTTTATTGATGGAAGTATAAGTTTAGGTTCAGCAATTGCCGGCCTTTCTACAGGGGCAGGAGTAGGATTGCTAGTATTGTTTAAGGTGAATAAAAACATTAAAGAAAACATTAAAATTATCTTGTATATGTATATCTTTTCGGTTTTGGCAGGTTTTTTGATTCAAGTGATGATGTAAAAAAAGGAATATCCAAATCATGGATATTCCTCTTGTGTGACTCGCTGCACAATTTTGTTTGCTCCTTAGGTCGCACAAAATTGAGGCTCGTTGCGAAAGACCTACCGCTTTTTATTTTTTGAAGTCCCCAAGTAGGCTTCGATTATTTTTTCGTTTTTCAAAAGATCAAGGCCTTTTCCTTCCATAGTTATATTTCCTGTTTCCAAAACATAGCCATAATCTGCAACCTTTAATGCCTTGTTGGCATTTTGTTCAATTAACAATATTGTTGTTCCCTGATTGTTAATTTCTTTTATAATTTCAAATATATTATTTACTATTAAAGGGGCTAAACCTAAGGAAGGTTCATCCATCATTATAAGTTTAGGTCTTGCCATTAAGGCCCTACCTACTGCCAACATCTGTTGTTCTCCCCCGGATAAAGTTCCTGCTAATTGCCACTCTCTTTCCTTAAGTCTTGGAAATAATTCATAAACTCTGTTTATATCATCTTGGATTCCATCATTCCGCAAATAAGCACCGATTTTTAAATTTTCCAGTACTGATAAATTAGCAAAAACCCTACGTCCTTCAGGAACTAAGGTAACACCTTTCGCAACTATATCTATAGTATCATTACCAAGTATATTTTCACCTTGGAAGTTAATTTCTCCGCTGTTTGCCTTTACAAGTCCTGCTATTGTTCTTAGGGTAGTGGATTTGCCGGCACCATTAGCTCCAATCAATGTTACAATTGAATTTTCCGGAACATGGATACTTATACCTTTAACTGCCGAGATTCCACCATAATTTACATGCAAGTCGTTAATTTTAAGCATTTTCATCCACCCCCAAGTAAGCTTCTATAACCCTTTGGTTATTTTTAATTTCATCAGCTGAACCTTCAGCTATAAGTTGACCAAAATCTAAAACATAAATTTTTTCTGAAATTTCCATTAC
>CAZTML010000307.1:0-1908 GCA_964614935.1 uncultured Clostridia bacterium
CCTATTATTTCTCCCCTGAACCACAATACGTCATCAGAATTATACTCTCAACGTGAACAGACCACGGAAATTGATCTACAGGCTGTATTTCACTTAGTTTATATCCACCACTTTCCAATAGTTTAACATCTCTAGCTAAGGTCGAAGGATTGCAGGATACGTACACTATCCTGTCTGGAGCCATGTTGGTTATTGTGTCTATTACTTCCTTGTCACAGCCTTTTCTTGGTGGGTCTAATATTACAATATCTGCTTTGATATTTTGCTTGTAAAGTTTTGGAACTATGGTTTCGGCTTTTCCTACATAGAATTCAGCATTGGAAATATTGTTCTTTAGAGCATTTTCTCTTGCATTGACTATTGATTGTTCAACTATTTCTACTCCATAAACCTTTTTAGCCTTTTTTGCAGCCATTAATGAAATGGTTCCTATGCCGCAATATATATCAAAACAAATATCATCTTTATTCATATTTGCATAATCAATAGCTCTTTGGTAAAGTATTTCGGTCTGTATGGGGTTAATTTGAAAAAATGTTTCAGGTGATATAGTAAATATTAAATCACCTATAGAATCAAGAATCGTTCCTTCCCCGTAAAGGGTGATATTTTTTCTTCCCATAACTAAATTAGTATTTTTGTTATTTATATTTTGTACTATAGTAGTAATACTTGGGAAGAGTGATGATAATTCATTGACTAATAAATCCCTGTTTTGAAAGTGCTCAAGGGTTGTTACTAGTATTAGCATTAATTCATTTCTTCTATTATTTCGTATTACAATATTCCTTACAGTTCCTTTTTTTGTATTGATGTTATACGCTTTTATCTTATATTTTCCCATTAGCTCTTTAAAGGTTTTTACAAGTTTGTCACCTTCACTGCTTTGTATCAAGCACGAGTTTATGTCAACTGTAGTGTAAGTTCCCTGTTCAAAGGGACCAATTTGGATTTCACCATTGTTTTCCGTTACTGCGAATGTAGTTTTATTTCTGTATCTGTAAGGGTCTTCCATACCAATGGTTTCATTTATTATAGATACATCAAAATTTACTTGTGCTCTCCGTAATTCATTAATTACTCTCTGTTTTTTGTATTTTAATTGCTCCTGATAATCCATGTGCATAAGTTGGCAGCCGCCGCATTGTTCGTAATGTTGGCAGGGTGGTTTTATTCTAAATTCAGAAGGCTTAAGAATATTTATTATTTGGCCTATGGCATAGTTTTTCTTTTTTTCTTTTATTTTTATTTTAACTATGTCCCCTTTTATTGCACCACTTACGAATACTACAAAATTATCAATTTTTGCAACACCTTGACCCATGTGATTTAAATCTATTATTTCAACTTGTGTAACTAATCCTGTTTCTAACATAATATCTCCTGTAACTGTATAGTTGATTTAATTATACATTTAATATTTTTAATGTCAATTAAAGGACCTTTATATTCTAAGTGATAATATATGTTGATTATTTCTAAATTTAAAAATAGCATCAATATTTTATAATACATACTAAAGAAATGTTTAAATAGTTAATTAGTTGGGTATATTACAAATGATAATGAGTATCAATTAGATTTGCCTTGGGTTGGATAAATTAATTATTTAGGCAAATAATAAAATAGTTGGACTCAAAAAGTGCACTTTATCCTAAGATAAGTTAAGGATCTTATAATAAGATTTTGAGTAAAACTATAAAAATATTCAATAAGAAAGGGAAGTGAAAATAATGCCTCTACATCATAATGACGGATTTATGGATTTAGAAATTGAATCTAGGTTATTAGCAGATCAAATAAGAGCTGGAAGAGTTGATTATGATTTTGTTAATTTTATAAATGCTGAAAAGAAAAAATATAAGAAGACTAATGAAATCGAAGACTTGATAAACAATTACAAGCTTA
>CAZTML010000308.1:0-1906 GCA_964614935.1 uncultured Clostridia bacterium
GTTGATAAGATATTTGAAAATGTCACCTTTGATGTAAAAACTAAAGATAGAATCGGCTTAATCGGGAGAAACGGTACAGGTAAAACTACATTGATGAAGATCCTGTCTGGTCATGAAAATTATCAAGAAGGTCAAGTAAGTAAACGTAAAGGTTTGACTATGGGATATTTAGAACAAATACCAAATTATGAAGATGATAACACAGTCTTGGATGTATTAAATGAAGCCTTCAGTCAACTAAATGAATTAAAGCTTCAAATGGAGACCCTGGAAAAATCATTTGAATCCTTAAAAGACGATGACTTAAAAACTGCTATCAATAGATACAGTTCCTTACATGATACATATGAATTAAATGGTGGTTACCAAACTAATGAAAAATTAAGCCGAATATTGTTAGGTCTTGAAATATCAGAAGATATGCAGAAAAGAAAATTTAACCAGCTTAGCGGTGGTGAAAAAACCAGAGTTGTTTTAGGAAAAATTTTATTGGAAGAACCGGAACTATTGCTTCTTGACGAGCCTTCCAACCATTTAGATATTAAGTCTGTAGAGTGGCTTGAAGAATACTTGAGTTTGTATAATGGAACCATGGTCATTGTATCTCATGACAGGTATTTTTTGGACAGAGTTGTTAATAAAATTATAGAACTAGACCCTGACGGTGCGCAAATATACCATGGTAACTATTCAAAATATGTTACTGAAAAAGAATTAAGATTTCTCCAGGCAATGAAGGAATATGAAAACCAGCAGAGAAAAATTAAGAAGATGGAAGAACAAATTCAAAGATATCGCATATGGGGAGAAATGCGAGACAGTGACAAAATGTACAAAAGAGCAAAAGAACTGGAAAAAAGACTTGAGAAAATTGATAAGATAAATAAACCCATAGTAGATAAAAAGTCTGCTAACTTTCACTTAAAAGGTCTTGAGAGAACAGGTAAGGAAGTAATAAAGGTAAACAAGCTTAAAAAGTCTTTTGGTTCAAAAAAACTATTCAAAGATTTGAACTTTACCTTGTTTTATAATGACAGTATGTGCATATTAGGTGAAAATGGTACAGGCAAGTCAACTATATTAAAAATTATTTTAAATGAAATAGACACTGATGAAGGGGAAGTAAAAATTGGCTCTAAGGTTAAGATTGGCTATCTTCCTCAGCAGGTAAGCTTTGAAAAGGAGGATATCTCTGTTGTTGATTATTTTTCCTACAATTACGGCATATCCCTTGGAGATGCAAGAAGAGAATTAGCTAAAATTTTATTTACAGGCGATGATGTATATAAACATATAAGTACTTTATCAGGTGGGGAAAAATCCAGACTTAAGCTTGGCATGTTAATTTATGAAAAGGCAAATACCCTTATACTTGACGAACCAACAAATCATTTGGATATTGAATCAAGAGAAGTTTTAGAAGAAAGTCTTTTAAATTATGAAGGAACACTGCTATTTGTATCTCATGACAGGTACTTTGTTGATAAAATAGCTACTTGTATAGGAGAAATAGAAAACCAAAATTTCAGGATGTATGATTTTGATTATGATGGTTATAAACAAGAAAAACAAAGATTACTTGAAACTGCTCAAGTATTTGAGGAAAGAAAAGAAAAAGGTCCTTCTCAAAATAAAGAAAGCTACCAAAAAGAAAAAGAATTACAAAGAGCAAAAGAAAAGTCAAAAAGAGATTTAGAAAAACTAGAAGAAAAGATACTAGAAACTGAAAGCAAAATAATAGAACTAGAAAGTATGCTAAATACTAATGCAGACGAGTGGGATATAGAAGATTACAATAATAAATATAATGAATACATGGAATTAAAGGATAATATAGAAGAGATGTACTTAGACTTAGATACAATGCTACAAGATGGGAATTCCGGGCAAAGTTTTGGGGACGGTT
>CAZTML010000309.1:0-1906 GCA_964614935.1 uncultured Clostridia bacterium
ATGAGAATGTTATATTTGCGTACTTAGTTCCTCTTTCCTTTAGCCATTCAACAGTATCACCGCTATTATCTGCTATAAAGCTTAACAATTCTTCATTTACATTGCCTTGTCCAACTTCTATCCAATAATCTTTTAAACTTTCTGATGAGTCTTCAATACCTTGGTCTTTTTGCATCTGTGTACCTGCTGCCAATATTTCTCCGCCACAAACTAATGATGCTCCACCAACACTTCCCATCTTCTCAAGAAGGACAACTTTTGCTCCTTCTTCTGCTGCCGTAACTGCTGCAGAAAGACCTGCAATACCAGTTCCTACAACTACTACATCAGCATCAATCACTTCGTCTTCTAAAGCATCAGCTATTAAGCCTATAGCTTTTAGCTCTTCAATGTTTCCGCCTGCTTGCTCAAGACAATTAGTAACTGCCTCTAAAATAGCATCGCTAGTCATGGTAGCTCCGGATACTGCGTCAATCATTAAGCCCTGAGCTTTAACTATATTCACAGGTATATTTTCAATTGCGGGATCTGATATACCTGGTGTTTCATTGTGATTTAAGACTTTTATTGATTCTATCTTATTGTCGCTCACAACTACTTCAACCTCAACATCTCCTCCCATACCTTGGCCTTTAGCCGTATAGGTTCCTGCTTTAAATAATGCAACCTCATCATTTGGGGTTTCAGCTTCTGTAGGTGTAGTGTTGCTACAGCCTGCAAAACCTAGTATCATTACTAGAATTAATAGCAATGAAATAATTTTATTTTGTTTTCTCATATTATTCTCTCCTTTATGTTTTATATATGAAAGGTATAAACCTATCAAATCACTCTAATTCCATCAATAATTGAATTCAGCATTTTTTCTAATAAGTCATCATTTTTTAAAACTTCAGGGTTTTTCCTAATGTATGTAGATATCCCTTCTACCGAACTAAAAAATATAGTGCAAAGAAAATTTAGAGGAAGATTTTTAAACTCACCATTTTTTATTCCTTCTTCAATTAGCTTTTTATTCGCCTCATAAGACTTAGCAAATGCAACATTTTCTGTACCTACAATATTAACAGGTCTGTAGTATGAACTAATAATTGATGATTCTCTTGGATTTTCATGATTCCATAATATTATGTTTTTAACCCTCTTTTTCAACTTATTACTACAGCTATTTTGAAGTTCCACATCTTTCATTGATGCATTCATATGTATGTCAAAACAATAATTAAAAACACTATCTACTAACTCATCTCTGTTCTTAAAATACAAATATACAGTTCCTTTAGCTATACCTGCTTCTATAGCTATTTCATTTATACTTGTATTATCTATTCCCTGTCTAAAAAATAACTCAATTGCAGCATTTCTTATCAAAATATACTTATTTGGATCAAGCGACTTGCATCGTGACATTTCCAACCTCCAAAGCAATAATGACCGAGCGGTCATTGATAGTCATTAAAAAATTTCCGCTAAATTTTCAATATTTAAATCAGAAATTCTGTTACTATTATAACAATCGATCGCATGCTTGTAAATGGTATTTTTATGTAATTTTTCGCTATGATCTTTGAAATTTTAAATCGTATCAACTTTAGAAATATGAATTGCTTGGAGTTAAATAATATTGGATTGTTGACCCAGAGAAAGAAACTATCACTATATATAATTTTGAAATAAAAACAAATACTAATTTTTCCAAACCAGATAAATTAGCATCTTCCGTTTTGACAGCTTGGTAATAGATTTAAATAATATATTTAATTGATTATGCCTATGTCTAAATACAAATGATTCGAATAGTTCATCTATAAAGTACTTACAAATTCAATCGTTTCTCCGGGTAGTATTGTGTTTTTATTTGTTTTTATCTGTTTAGGTATATCTAAATATTTAATATTTGATGGGA
>CAZTML010000310.1:0-1891 GCA_964614935.1 uncultured Clostridia bacterium
CCTCATACAAAGATGCTATCTATCTTTTTAAAAATAATGTTAATTTCAACAAAATTACCGAATTTATCACAGCAATAACAAACCCAATCAACGATATAATAACAAAGACTGTACTTGACAAACTTATAAGTTGTACATTTACACCACTATTAGTATTAGCAAAATAATTTATTATATCCCCTGTGAACCTGTTATTCGAAACCCATAAAACAATTCCAGCAACAATTCTAAGAAGACATACTTTTTCTTTCTCCATGCTCGTAACCTCCTATAATTTCATTATTAAACCACCTCATACACTATACCATATCGACAGTCTTAATAATATATTTATAAAAAGGGCATATAAAATATATGCCCTTTTTAGTCCCATTACCTCTATAACTTAATACAAGCTATATGAATAACTGAAGTCATCAATAAGTTCCCTTGCATGGTAGTTTGATCCACTAGAATGCGATATTGAGTATCCGAGTGATTCAAGAAATCCAATGCTAAATTCACCGGTTGTTGTTTTAGTTGTAGTTATAACTATACCAGCTACACCATAAACAACCAAATTTATAGGATCTACTATCCGAGCATTAGAATATTCATTTTCTATTTCCCAGCTTCCACTCGATTCCTCTGCCCAAAAAGTGTCGATTATTGAAATTAAGTTCCTGTGGTTAGACTCATAGAAATATTCAAAATCACAGTACAGCCTTGCTACAACTGGTTCTTTCTCACATCTTTCAAATATAAGCTTATTAAAATAACCACCTGCCATAGGCGACACTTCTTCGCCGTTGGATCTTGCTGCAAGAGCTTTGTTTTTAATTTCAATTGGCAGCTCATCTAATAGTTCATCTGGCATTTCTTGTAAAGTCGGAATATACTCCCCGTGAGATTCTAGCGTTTTACCTGTTACAGCATCTTTAATTGTAACTATAACCTCATAATCAGATACCTCATAAACCACATCTATATCACCTTCGTCATAAGGCACAGTTACATAAACATCGTGCATCTTAATCTTAGTACCTTCAATCGCTTCAACACCAAATACATTCGTTGTAACTAAAGACATAACTAAAATCGCAATTAATAAAATAGATAACGTTTTTCTCATTCTTTAATCCTCCATATTTTTTCTTCTGGTAATATTAGCATTTAAAAAGCTCGTTCTTAAGTATTCATTTTGATCCCCCCTGACCAAATTATTTCCACCTCTACCATATAGACAATTTAAAAGATGGCAATGTAACATTTTTTTTAAATAATTAATAACTATTATACAAACAACTACAAAAATTTGGTATAATAATAACACTTACATAAAAGGGGGAACCTCATGTTTATTTTACTTACTTTACCAGATACCGAAGTATCTACTTTTGACGATAAAGAATATGTAATCAATTTGTATGAAAAATACGGTAAATCCTTATGGAAATACGCATACTCACTGTCAAAGAATAATGAAATCGCAAACGACTTGGTATCCGCAACATTTCTAAAAGTAATTGAAAAAATAGATATAATTAGAAAAGTACATAGATATAAAATTAAATCTTATCTCATGAGTATGGTTAAAAACACCTACTATAATTATATTAAGAAGGAAAAAACAATGATTGACTTTGATACTATTTCGGAATACAGTTACCATAACACAGACAACGACTTCACTGATAAAATAGGTATTTCAGAAGTAGAAGAAACATTAAACCATATGCCAGAACCATACAGATCTATTCTGATATACAGATATGCGTATGAAGAACTAACTTATGAGGAAATTGCAATATCCTTAAATATAAATGTCAACAGCATTAGAGTTTACAAACAAAGGGCTGTAGAAATGTTAAAACAAAGAATGAAAGGTGGCGAAATTAAAAATGAAGAATAA
>CAZTML010000311.1:0-1889 GCA_964614935.1 uncultured Clostridia bacterium
TCTTGTTGACTTTTTTGCTTCAAAGGAAGTAGGAGAAATTTTAGCACAAAAAGGCAAAATGCCTAGTGTTCATCCTCAAGTAGATAATCAAATACCAATGGAAAATAAATATATGTGGCTGGGCTGGGATTTTATAAGAGAAAATGACATTTCAGACTTAATAAAAAAATGCGAAAATATATTCAACCTAACATTAAAAGGAGATGACTAAATGAATTTAGTAATAATATCAGGACCTCCTTCGTCAGGAAAAACATCGGTTATTTTAAAAACTATTGAAGCTATCAGAAAAAGAGGTATAAATGCAGGAGTAGTAAAATTTGACTGCCTTTATACAGATGACGATGTTTTGTATGAAAAAGCAGGAATTCCTGTAAAGAAGGGTCTATCAGGTTCCTTGTGCCCAGACCACTTTTTTGCAAGTAACATCGAAGAAGTTGTAAGATGGGGGAACAATGAAGGTTTAGATTTATTGATAACTGAAAGTGCAGGCTTATGCAACAGATGTTCACCTTATATAAAAGAAATCAAAGCTGTTTGTGTAATAGATAATTTAAGCGGTATAAATACACCGAAAAAAATTGGACCTATGCTTAAATCAGCTGATATTGTCGTAATTACAAAAGGAGATATTGTATCCCAGGCAGAAAGAGAAGTATTTGCTTCAAGAGTTAATTCTGTTAACCCCCAGGCAGTTATAATGTCTGTTAACGGTCTTACTGGTCAGGGTGCATTTGAATTATCCACTTTGATTTATGATAATAACTCAGCTGTTAAAACTGTAAAGGGAAGTGAGTTAAGGTTTCCAATGCCTTCTGCTCTTTGCTCCTATTGTTTAGGAGAAACTAGAATCGGTGAAGAGTATCAGATGGGTAATGTAAGGAAAATGAACATAGGAGAAGACAATGGTTAGTATTAAAGAACTTGAAATGAAGAAAATAAAAGACTTGGAAAGTCAGTATCCATTTGTCTCGTCATTCTTTGAAAATAATAAATTGAGTGTTGAAGGCTTTAAAAATTCAACATTTAACGAGTATTTAAATCATTTTACACAAGAAGAAATAGAAGAGTGGGCAATAGACATTCCTAGAATTAAGGCTGACTTGGAAGCCTATGTAAATCAAATGCTCCAGTTCTTAGGTTTAGAAAAAGATGTTGTAAATTCAATAACAATTTTAGCTGGCAAGGATAAATACGGTAACAAGGAAAATTTTGAATCTTTAACTATAAATAAAAGTGAAATAGTTTCAATAGTAGGACCTACAGGGTCTGGAAAAAGTAGATTATTAGCTGATATTGAGTGGGCAGCAAACGGAGATACTCCAACAGAAAGAAAGATTTTAATAAATGGCGACCAACCTGACTATAGTATAAGATTTTCAACCAGCAACAAACTTGTGGCACAGCTATCACAAAATATGAATTTTATAATGGATTTAAGCGTTAGAGAATTCTTAGAGCTTCATGCCCAAAGTAGAATGGTTGATAACCAGGAAGAAGTTGTTTTGAAAATTGTGGAAGCAGCCAATGAATTGGCTGGTGAAAAATTTTCTTTAGAAACACCAGTAACAGGACTAAGCGGAGGACAGTCAAGGGCTTTAATGATTGCAGATACTGCAATATTAAGTACATCTCCAATAGTTTTGATAGATGAAATTGAGAATGCAGGAATAGACAGAAAAAAGGCCCTTAACTTATTGATTAACGAAGAAAAAATAGTCCTTATGGCCACCCACGACCCATCTTTAGCTCTTATGGCAGATAAGAGAATCGTTATAAAAAACGGAGGCATAAACAAGGTTTTAGAAACGGGTGCCAAAGAAAAAGAATCTTTAAAAGAGCTGGAAAAAATGGATATGATAATTAATGATATGAGAAAAAAACTTAGA
>CAZTML010000312.1:0-1884 GCA_964614935.1 uncultured Clostridia bacterium
CAAATATTACCCATTCTGCAATGTTTTCAGCATGGTCACCTATTCTTTCGAAATATTTGGCAATCATAATCAAATCTATAGCCTGTTCCCCATTGTTAGAATCTTTTTGAATCATTTCTATAAGTTCTTCTTTAACTGTATGAAATAAATCATCTACTATATCGTCATCATAACAAACCTGAAATGCTAAATCCTTATCTCTTTTAACGAATGCTTCAATGGACCTTTTAACCATACTTACTGTCATTTCAGCCATTTGAGGTATATGGACTATTTTTTTAATAAACTTCTTGTTTTCAAAGAATTTGGTAATTTCAGCAATATCTTCAGCATTGTCACCTATACGTTCCATATCAGTTATCATTTTTAATGCAGCTTCTATGAGCCTTAAGTCTGATGCCACCGGCTGTTGTTGTAATATTAGCTTAATACAATGCGCTTCTATAACTTTTTCCATTCTATCAATTTCTACTTCTAATTCATTTACTTCTTTAATTAGGGATATATTCTGGTCTATTAATGCACTAACACTTTTTACAATTGATTCTATAACCATATCTCCCATTTGTATAATCTCATTGTTTAATAGCTCAAGTTCTTGGTCAAATCTTTTTCTCATTATGTGATACACCTCCATTGTTTTATATTATATATGCTAAATTTTTAATTAAATTCAAATCAAATTCCAAAATAGATAAGCTTATCCAAACCTGCCTGTAATATAATCACTGGTTCGCTGGTCTTTTGGTGTTGTAAAAATATCCATAGTAGTTCCATATTCTATTAAATCACCCATTAACATAAAAGCAACATTGTCAGCAACACGCAAGGCCTGTTGGACGTTGTGAGGTGCAATTACTATGGTGAATTGGTCCTTGATTTCCCTTAAAGAATCTTCTATTTTTGCAGTAGATACTGGGTCAAGAGCTGAACAAGGTCTGTCTAAAAGAATTACCTCCGGTTCCAGTGCCAAAACACGAGCAATACATAGACGTTGCTGCTGGCCACCGGATAAGCGAAGTGCAGGAGTATGGAGCCTGTCTTTAACATCATCCCAGACTGCAGCCATAGATAAAGCTTTTTCTACTGCCTCTTCTATAGCAGCATTTGATTTTTTCCCGCTCATGCGGGGTCCAAATGCAACATTGTCATAAATGGACATGGGAAGGGTTGCCGGTACATCAAAGACTATCCCAACCTTCCTGCGAAGTTCTGCTACATTCATATCCGGACCATAGATGTTTTTACCGTCAAGAAGTATTTCCCCCTCGTGACGAGCTTCCGGAATAAGATCACCAAGACGATTTAAAGAACGAAGTAAGGTTGTTATACCGCTATTAGCTGGACCAATAATTGCCAGAATCTCATTTTTAGGTATCTCAAGGCTCAAGTCTTTAATAGCCTGTTTATTATTATAAAAAAAGTTTAAATTTTTAATATCTATTTTCTTTTGCATTTTTCACCTCTAACGACTTTTTGCAACGAACCTGTTAACCAGCATATTAAATACAACATTAATCAAGAAAATTACAATAATTAAAATTGCTGCTGTGCCATAGGCATTATCCATGGATATTCCTTCTCTGGCCAAGATATAGAAATGTACTGCCATTGTACGAACTGGTGAAGATATGGATGTAGGCATACGTAAAGTAGAACCTGCCGTTAACATAACAGCAGCAGTCTCAGCAACACAACGGCCTATAGAAAGTATTATGCCATTTGCAATACCAGGCAAGGCTGATGGAAATACAGTTTTAGTTATAGTTTGCCACTTAGTAGCCCCCAAAGAAAAGCCTACCTCTCGATAGAGATTTGGTACAGTACGAATTGCTTCTTCCGATGTACGAATTATTGTAGGAAGAATCATTATAGCCAAAGTCA
>CAZTML010000313.1:0-1846 GCA_964614935.1 uncultured Clostridia bacterium
AAGTATCTCATAATTGAAACCTATAGGAACGCACTGCGTTCCTTTTTGCATGTCTTAAAAATAAGGGTAGGGAGTGTTTTTTAATTTATCTTTGTCATAAAAATAATTCTTGTACATATTTTATAATATATGGCTTAAGGTGGTGATATATTGACAAATTATTGGGATTTGGCAGAAAAAGATGTTGTAAATATGAAAAATGGCGAAGTTATGGGCAGATTTGATGACGTTGAAATAGATACAAGATTAGGTAAAATTACAGCATTTTACATAGAGGAAGCAAGCAAGTTCATGGGGATGCTGGGAAAAACAAAACCAAGAAGAATAAAGTGGGACGAAATCTTAAAAATAGGTATGGATGTAATTATAGTCAATGTTGACGATGAAATGAATAACAGGGCAATAAAAGATATGCTAGAATAAATGTAACTGTGTTGTCATCCTGAACATAGCGGAAGATCTCGTTTTTAAAATCTGAGATTCCACACAGCGAATGACCTACCACCATTTTTCAGAAAAAGACTCTGAAAAGTGGGGTTAGGGCATCTTTCACCTGTGTTTCAGAATGACGAGGGCTATGCCTTCGTTGCTAATTCTTCGGCTATATTTTTTGCCCATTTTTCTACCTGGAGAATTGTTTCTACTGAGTCAATTTCTACAGGTGTGTGGTTTAGCATAACTCTTTCATTTATGTTTCCTATTTCAAGGAAGCTTATTTTTTTGTCTAAGAAAAGTTTTACGCAGATTTCATTTGAGGCATTTAAAACTGCAGGCATAGTGCCTTCTACCCTTAAAGCTTCATATGCCAATGATAAACATTTGAAGGTACTTAAATCTGGTTTTTCAAATGTTAAGGTGGCGATTTCTGACAAGGACAAACTTTTATAGCTGTTCTCCACTCGATTAGGATAAAAGAGTGCAAATTGTATAGGCACTCGCATATCCGGATGTCCCATTTGTGCAATGGTTGAATGGTCGATAAATTCCACTCCTGAATGAACAATACTTTGAGGATGTACTATAACCTCAATTTGTTCAGGTTCAATATCAAATAAAAATTTAGCTTCTATTACTTCGAGGCCTTTGTTCATTAACGTTGCTGAATCAATGGTTATTTTTTTGCCCATTGACCAACTTGGGTGCTTTAGAGCGTCTTCAACAGTAACTGTTTTTAAATATTCTTCGTTTTTACCCCTGAAAGGTCCTCCTGATGCAGTAAGTAGTATTTTATGTATATCCTTATTGTTGTTGGCCATGAGGCATTGGAAAATAGCACTGTGCTCGCTGTCAACCGGTAGTATAGAGGCCTTGTATTTCTTGGCTAAATCCATTATGTATTCCCCGCCTGTTACTAATGTTTCTTTATTAGCAAGGGCTATAGTTTTACCTTTTTTTATTGCTGCAACAGTGGGTTGTAGGCCAATCATTCCGGATACTGCAGTAACAATAATTTCGCTTTTTGCAAATTCTGCAACAGCAATTAAACCTTCCATACCTGAAACAATTTCTGTTTTTATGTGAGTAGGTAGGTCTTTCTTTAACTTTAAGGCCTTATCTTGATTCATTACGCAGCATAGTTCAGGATTAAATTCTATTATTTGTTTTTTAAGCAGTTCTATATTGTTGTTACCTGAAATTGCAGCTAGGGTGATTTTATCAGGATGTTGACGGACAACATCCAATGTTTGAGTTCCAATTGAGCCGGTGGAACCTAGAATACTAATATATTTCATGATTGCTCCTTGTATTTTAATTATGTTTTATTTTAGCATATTATTTAATAAAAGTGTACTATTCTTATTTATCTAATAATAAATAATGAGATTATTCACCTGTGGTTCAGAAT
>CAZTML010000314.1:0-1840 GCA_964614935.1 uncultured Clostridia bacterium
CCATCAGAAAGTGCCCTTATATATCTTTCATTGCTAGGGTCTGTAAAAAATTCAACTGCAGATGTCATTTTTGAGCCGTTAGCAATAGCGTTATGAAGTATTGCAAAGCCTATTATTTCATCATTTAGTCTTGCAAGGATGGTCACATAGTCCACATCTGGTCTTTCATTATATCTGTAATTGCAATATTTATAATCTCTAACCAAGAGTACCTTATATTTTGATTTGTATTTGTCCCAACATTCTTGAATTTCTTCTGGAACCTTATTAAGAATTTCAAATTTTATTTCTTTATCCATTTGGCTTTTCAATTTATTTTTCATGAATGTAGAATAAATTGAATTACCAAGTTCAGCTATAGCTCCAATTTTAATTCTTCTTTTTAGAATATTGTTTATCAAAATTGGTTTTACGTATACTTCCTTTTCAAAAAGCGTTGGCCAACCAAACCTTTGGTAGGCAGGATAGGATTGGTCATTTGCAAGACCTATTACTACATCTACTCCATCCTGTTTTCCTCTCTCACAAGAGTTTTCAGTCATCATCCTAAAGATTCCCTGCTTTTTGTAATCAGGATGAGTCATAGATTTTACAGAGTGGGCAGTTAACAATATCTTCCCATTAACGTACAATTCGTTTGGCAAAAGTCCGTCACAACCGATTACCTTATCTCCTTCCTTTAATAAATACATCATATTGCCAGATTTATTATAAGGGTTTTTCTCAAAAAGCCACTGGTACATTTCTTTTTTGCTGTTTGTATTTTCACCAAAGGATATGACAGATAATTCTTCAAATGCTTCAAAATCTCTATCCATATCCAATCTTACTATTTCTCTATCCATAATTCCCTCCAAGTGACAAGGGGATGGCCTTGTTGTCACACTTAACCTTTATTTTCCCCTGTTTCTATAATTCTATTAATCCAATATACTATACATATGCATTTCATTAATATTTTTCTCAATTATATGTAAATTTATTCCTTGATTAGTTTTGCTAAAGGCGTTCTGTCATTCGTATACAGTATTATTTTTTCATGTCATATATAGCGTTTAATTAACCTTTTATTCAATAAGTCCTTTTTCTTTTAGTTCTAAAATTATTAACTTATCAGTAGGAAAAGCTAGTTCTATCTTTTTGTCTTCTATATCTTTTGTTGAAAAAAATTCTAATTCATCTATATCATCATCAGGTGCCATAGCTCCATCATACTCTTCTACCATAAACCATATTCCCACAGTGCGCTGTTCAGGATTATGGAAATTTGAGTGTACATTGAAAACGGGTCCAAGCTTTATGTCTAAATTAGTTTCTTCCTTGAATTCACGAACTACAGCTTCCTTTACGTCTTCATAATATTCTACATAGCCGCATGGTATACACCACATGTTACTATAGGAAATATTTCTTCTCCCTAATAGAACTTTTTTACCTTTAATTAAAATTGCTGCAACACCTACAGCAGGATTTTGATAAAAAATCTTGTTGCAATCAAGACATTTTAATTCACTTAGTGACTTTGTTTCCTTTATAGATACTTTGCCACCACAAGATGGGCAAAATTTATATCTCATCATATTTTCATCTAATTCTTCTATACTCAATTGTCTCTCCTTGTTCGCCATATTAAATGCTGACTTTTAGTATTCAAATAATACAATTTTACATTCCTTGCACCTTAATGCAGGTACCTTGTTTGATCTTCTAAAGGACATTGGGACTAAATACTCATCATAGAAGTCAAATATTCTAGATATACCATCTAGAGACCACATTATTTGCTTAGGAGAATGAACATACCCCTCTACCATCACTTGTCCGCACTTAGGACAATTTA
>CAZTML010000315.1:0-1831 GCA_964614935.1 uncultured Clostridia bacterium
CCAATGCTAAAGGCTATTGCAGCTAGTGCAATTTCATTTATAATACCAAAAGTAGCAGCCTCTCCCGCCTTAATTAAATTAAAAAATGATGGACCTATTAACAACCCACCAATGATGTAACCTGATACATTCGGAAGTTTAAAGCGATTAGCTATCCTACCTCCGATTATACCTGTGAATATAACAATACTAAATTTTAAAAGTAAATCCAATAATATCATTCCTCCGTCTTTTTCTTATTCAATCTTTATCATTATAACATAAAACGGAAAAGTATTCAAGTTTAGGAAAGATAAAATTTTTTAGATTTTTGTGTCATTTACCGGATATTTCTCACTCGCAAATTAAAAAGCACCAACTATAATGTTAGTGCCTTATATTAATTTTAACTATTGATTTTTTAAAATAACGTCGTGTGCTCCACCTTCAGTTAGGCTTGTAGAAGAAACTACAGTGAGTCTTCCATTTTCCTGAAGCTCTTTAATTGATTTCGTGCCACAATTACACATGGTTGATTTTATTTTATGGAGAGTGGTCCCAAGACCATCGTCAAGTTTGCCGGCATAAGGTACATAAGAATCAACACCTTCTTCAAATTGAAGTCCCGCTTTACCGCCTAGGTCATACCTTGCCCAGTTTCTTGCTCTGTTAGATCCTTCTCCCCAGTATTCCTTAACAAATCCGTTACCATACTTAATTTTGTTTGTAGGACTTTCATCAAATCCCGCAAAATATCTACCAAGCATTACAAAGTCAGCTCCCATTGCCAAGGCAAGGGTAATGTGATAATCAAGGACTATTCCTCCATCTGAGCATATAGGAACATATTCTCCGGTTTTTTCAAAATATTCATCACGGGCAACTGCAACATCCATTATGGCAGAAGCTTGACCCCTACCAATTCCCTTTTGCTCTCTTGTAATACAGATTGAACCACCGCCAATACCAACTTTTATAAAATCGGCACCTGCATCAGCTAAGTATTTAAATCCATCTCTTTCTACAACATTACCGGCTCCTACCTTAACTTTGCCGTTATATGTTTTCTTAATCCATTGGATAGTATCATATTGCCACTCAGAGAAACCTTCTGATGAGTCTATGCAAAGTATGTCAGCTCCTGCTTCAACAAGTGCAGGAACCCTTTCCTTATAGTCTCTTGAGTTAATACCTGCTCCTACAACGTATCTTTTATGATTGTCTAAAAGAGAGTTTGGGTTATCTTTATCTTCAGAATAATCTTTTCTAAAAACCAAGTATACTAGATTAAAATTCTTATCTACTATCGGGAGGGAATTTAATTTGTGTTCCCATATTATATCATTGGCTTCTGTAAGTGTAATTCCTTCTTTTCCTACTATTAGCTTTTCTCCTGGAGTCATAAAGTCCTTAACTTTCTTATCCAAAGAATCACGAGTAGTTCTGTAATCTCTTCCTGTTACAATTCCAAGAAGCTTACCTGTAGGTGAACCATCTTCAGTAATAGCCATAGTTGAGTGACCAGATTCTGCCTTTAATGCCAAAACATCTCTCAAAGTATGTTCAGGTGTTAAATTAGAATCACTGATTACAAATCCTGCCTTATATTTCTTAACTTTTCTTATCATTTCAGCTTCATTTTCAATAGGCTGAGAACCATATATAAATGATATACCGCCATTTCTAGCCAAAGCTATAGCCATATTATTATCAGAAACAGACTGCATGATAGCTGAAGAAAAAGGTATGTTAAGCTTTAATTCAGGCTTTTCGCCTTTCTTAAACCTGGTAATAGGTGTGCTTAAATCAACATTATCGACAATACAATCCTTTGTAGTCAAATTAGGTAAAA
>CAZTML010000316.1:0-1788 GCA_964614935.1 uncultured Clostridia bacterium
CTATATTTTTATAAACTTCTGATAGATTCTTAATTGGTATTGCTACTATATATGTTTCGTCATACTCATTTCCCTCTGAGTCAGTTATGGTTCTTGTACGTTTTTCGTAAGTAACAAAACAGTCAACATACTTCACCTGATCCACACGAGATGGATGATTTTCGCCAAAGTATAGAGAATAAAAAATAGCCTTGACCCTCGTTGAGTCTAGACTATCATCATCTTCCATTTGGCTATTTACTTCTGATATTCTTCCATCAAGCACCTCAAAACTCCTACGCATATCCTCTATGTGCCCCCTATAATCTTCTGGTATATTACCTGATATAGGATCTTCATTAAAGGATAAATATAAGGCGCTATTATTATGATTTGTTGTTCCTGAAAGCAATGCACATATAATAACAATAATTAAAATAAACGGGGATAGTATGGCTGCAATTGTCCACCCTATACCCTTTCTTACCTTTTCATCTGATAAAGCTGTAACTGCTGCTTTTATAACCAATCCTAATGATGCAGGATCTGCCATCAATTATCACCACCATTTCATCCCTATATTACCCTGCTCAATTATTTCTTCCATTTGGCTGAGTGTTTTATCAACTGCATCTTGCAGAATCTTAGTATCGAAACCTGCACTGATATAACCTTCTTCAATGCTTCTTCTATAGTGTTGTGATGGTTCTCCTAGCTCATGGCCTGATGTCATTACATAAACCATAGCAGAAACAGCTTGACCATTTACGATAACTTCCATGTCTTCTTTCTCATAAAAACTTGGATAGCCTTCATATGGGTCTAGTGCCTTTTCATCATTTGATTGAATATCCCAAAGCAAAATAGGGACAGAATTTCCCTTACAAGGTTCAATCGTCGCTACTGCACCGTATCTCCCACCTCGAAATACAAGCTCGTAATCCTTAATTTCTGATGCACCAACAACCTTTGCTGTGGGACAACGGTATTTCATCTGTGATAAATTTAAGTTGCTTCCATAAGACATATACAGTTTTTTATTCTCCATATTTAACCTCCTACATATCCATTGATATCGAAAAAGCAGGAGATTCTTCCTCCTGCCCTGCTACTTCCATATCCTCTAATACTATTTCTGTTTCTGCATTTTGTGCTTCTGCCAGTTCCAATTCTCTCTTTTCTCTTAGCCTTTGTTTTTGTGCCTCTGCTTGCTCTGGTGACTTCCAAGCCATATTCCCTTCTAAGTGATCAAGCAAATGTTTCCTTGCTGTTTTGAATTCCTCCCCTATCATTCCTAAACGAAGTAGCCACACACGAAATGTATATTTTTCATTTTCAGACACAGTTCTTATTGAACTTGCTGATCTTTGATTGTGGGCTTGAGCAGTAACAGCAAGACAGAATTGTACATAAGCCTTTATCTTTCCTGCATGAAGTGATCCATTAAAGGCACGAAATTCAATCGTACCTTTTTGAAAAACACTATGAAGATTTAAACAATGGTATCTACTATCATGATAGTGCTGACGGCTACCATCCTCACCCTTATACCATAGTTTTTGGAGTTCACTCTTTGTTTTTGGTTTCTGCTGATTTAACTTTTCTAAGAAATCCACATCAATCTTTTTGCAATATCGCCTTTCCCTTCCTGAATCTACTTGGAGTGCCCTGTATATCATATTTTCTTTTGCTGCTACGATATTGACAAGATTTCGTAGTTGGTATGCTTTATATGGAGCTGCATTAATATGAATATGAATGCCACAAGACGTATTAGAAAAAGCACCTGCCTCCCTTAATTTTCTTACC
>CAZTML010000317.1:0-1774 GCA_964614935.1 uncultured Clostridia bacterium
TCTGTTAAAATAACGCTGTAAGAGGTGTTCTTCACCATCTCGAAAACGTTCTCCATTGTAGGTCTTGCCATTTGAATAAGTTCTTTTTTCTTCAATATACTTCTTTCAGATTCTTCTTTGGATACTATTGTTCCTATTCCTCCTAAATGATCCACATTCATAGCTTGGCATCTATACCAGGATTCTACAATTACAGGTCGTATATCTTTCGATAATTTTCCGGTCTCAATAAATTTTTTCCATCTTTTTTTATAGTCACTCAGCACATTATCAACTCCCACAATATATAGTATGTAGTATGTAGTATGTATTGAAAAGGATTTCTGTTAATAGATTTTACCACAATCATGGTAAATTTTCAAATATTTATTCTAGGGTATGACAAGGGGGGTGGACAATGTGACATCAACCCCATCCCCTTGTCATTACTTGCCATTATTAGAGAGCTATAGTTTTGCTTTTAGTTTAACTCCTGTGTAATAGAGATTGTCTCTTGTGGTTGAATATGGTGGAGAATAAGCCAAGTCAAGGTGCATTAAATCTTCTGCAGTCGCTTTGAAAGTTATGGCAGTTGCCAATACATCAAGTCTTCTGTCAACTCCTTCATAACCTACCAATTGACCACCTAGCAATCTTCCTGTTCTTTTTTCAGCAACAGCTTTAATTAAGATTGGTTTACCGCCCATATATTCAGGTTTGTTAGGTCTTTGATCAAGAGAAACGACTACTTCATAACCAGCTTTTATCGCTTCATCTTCTGATAAACCTGTGGCACCAACTGCAATATCGAAAACTCTGTAAATCCCTGTTCCTAGAACACCTCTAAATTCATCTTCTATTCCTACCACATTGCTTCCTGCAATTGTACCTGTTTTATTTGCTGTAGAGCCTAGTGGTTTGTAAACAGGATTGCCATTTATAGTGTTGTACATTTCAATACAGTCACCGGCGCTATAAACATCTTCTAAGTTTGTCTTCATATGTCTATCCACCTTGATAGCACCAGTTACTCCAAGTTCTACACCCATACTTTTTGCCAGTTCAATATTAGGTTTTACTCCCGTTGCAAGAAGCACAATATCAGCGCTCACAACACTACCATCACCAATTACAACGCCTTGGTCATTTATTTCCACGGTCTTTGTATTTGTATAAACATTAACTCCCTTTTCTCTTAAATGGTCTTCAATAAATGAAGCTAATTCATTGTCAATTCCTTTAGCAATTTTAGACCTGGCAATAACCGAAACATCCATTCCTAGGAACTTAAAACTTTCACACATTTCAAGACCTACAAATCCGCTACCTACAATTACAGCAGATTTTGGTTTATTTTCTTCTATATAGTTTTTGATATCATTCATATCATTAATATTTCTTAATAAGAATACATTGTCTCTTTCAGACCCTTTTAAATCTGGTTTTACAGAGTAAGCACCCGTTGCAATTATTAGTTTGTCGTATGAGTCATTAAATTCATTGCCATTTAGTAAGTTTTTTACTCTTAATGTCTTGGTTTCCGGATTTGCAGACAGCACCTCATGTTCAGTATTAATAATTATATTATTTTTTTCTTTGAAGAATTCTGCATCTCTTGGAACAACACTTGAGAAGCCTTCAACTTCATTGCTTATATAATAAGGCATTCCACAACCTGCATAGGAAATAAATTTATCTTTTTCGTATATAAAAATTTCTGTTTTTTTGTTGTTTCTTCTTATTTCTGTAGCAGCTGAAGTGCCTGCTGCCACAGCTCCAATAATAACTACTTTCA
>CAZTML010000318.1:0-1747 GCA_964614935.1 uncultured Clostridia bacterium
CTAAAGGATGATTATATATCAAAATTAAGGCGTCTATTAACCATAGAGCAATATGGTAATAAAGAGATAGGAGAAATTTTTAGGTATGTCTTCATAGATAGGATTTTAGAAACTCAGAGACAAGTACTACAGAAATTTATTGATAGTGGAAGGTTTATCCAAGGAGATGCCTACACAATGGCTTTGCATTTTTATTCACCCGTGTTCTTGCTCCTGTATAAATATGACGACTGTCCAGAAAGCGAAGAACAGGCAATCATTGCACTTGAAAAGCATGCTAGTCAATACAATGCTATTTATCGTAGAAATTTTATAGAAAGAGAGGAAAAGTATTTATGAATGAAATAGAAGGTGGTAAATTTTTAGCTCTACGAACCCTTGCACTATCTGGTGTTATAGCTACAGTCTTTTATCTAGGTCATGTAATTGGGGGACGAGTGGTTTGGAGTGACTATAATCCTTTAATACAACCAATTAGTGATCTTACAGCTATTTCATCCATCAGCCAGCCAGTGGCGTCAAGGATTCTTTGGGGGTACAATGTCTTCAATTTGCTTTTTTGTGGAGTACTTCTTGTCTTTTTTAATAGTTTTTTTCCTATTAATAAGATATTTTATAGTGGTTTAGTTTTAAAAACATTAGCGGAATTACTTTCCACATTCGGATATAAGATCTTTCCTTTAGCAGACACAACCTGGGGTAATTCTTTTCAAAACACCATGCATTATGCGATAACAGCTGTTATTGTATTCAGTTACATTGTGTTATCGATTCTTTTAGCCCTTGGTTTGGCGAAGGCCAAAGTATATCCGAAAATGACTCGGTTTTTGAAGATATTTAGTATTATTTTTATAACATCAGGTTTTTTTACAGTTTTAGCAACTCAAGTTTTGCCATCCTATATAGGGTTGATTGAGCGATTAAATTTATACTCATTAATGGTTCTAAATGTGGTGTTGGCACTTTGGATGCGTAGTCTACTTTCGTCATTAGCCTTAAGGTTAGATAAATCGCCATAAGATTATAAAGAATTAAAAGGAAGGTGGAGTTGCTTACTGGAATGAGAAACATATAGATTAACAATCTAAAATAGGAGACGATGAAGGATGAATAAAGTTGAATACTGGTATGAAGGGGTAGTGATAAAAAGATGATTATAAAAGAAATAAATGATAAACAAGAAAAGAAAAAGATATCGACTGATATATTGGAATCACTTCCTAATTGGTTTGGGATACAAGAATCTACACAAAAGTATATTAGTGAAAGTAGCAATTTACCATTTTTCGCAGCAATCGATGAATCAAAGCCATCAGGTTTTATTTCAATAAAAGAAAACAATCGATATACTGCTGAGATTTATGTTATGGGAGTCCTCCCTGAATGTCACAATCAAGGAATTGGAACATCTTTACTTAACAGAGTTTTACAATGGGCTAAAGAAAAAGGATATGAATTCTTACAGGTAAAGACTTTAGATGATTCTCACCCAGACATCTACTATGCCAAGACAAGAAAGTTTTATACATCATTTGGATTTAAACCCTTAGAATGCTTACCAGAATTATGGGGAAGGGAAAATCCATGTCTTATAATGATTCAACATATAGTTTAGTATTTAATCAGGTGATTTAGGGTTGCAGAGGATGTGTTGTTATGGATTTTATGAACCAATTTAGCCGAAATACTACTTTGATGCTGTCGTTGACAAAAAGTAATGTACAAATTATAATTTACATACTTGCTA
>CAZTML010000319.1:0-1744 GCA_964614935.1 uncultured Clostridia bacterium
ATCATATATTTTTATCATAACTAACATAACATTGTCAAGCAAGTCCGCAATTTCAAAGGCACACCTTGTACATTTATAATCTCCAATATAATATTATACCAAAAAACGAGCAACCGAACCATGATTATTTTTTGATAAGAGTGGTATAATAGTAATTAAAGGAGCAAATTATGAAAACATTAGAATCAATTAAAAAGGAAATTATGCAGGATCCTGATAACCTTGAATTTACTGACAAGGGATGGGTCCCTATCTTTATGGCAAGTCCACAATCAAAGTTGCTCATCATTGGTCAAGCTCCAGGAATAACAACCCAAGAAAAGGGACAATCTTTTATGGACAGGAGTGGAAACAAACTGCGGGAATGGTTAGGGGTAAATGAAGATTATTTCTATAATTCGGGAAAAATAGCTGTTCTCCCGTTGGATTTTTACTTTCCTGGCAAGGGTAAAACGGGAGACCTCCCACCAAGGAAGGACTTCGCGATAAAATGGCACCCCATGCTAATTGACCAAATGCCCCATATTGAACTTACTCTATTGATAGGGGCTTACGCACAAAAGTTTTATCTAAAAGACCGTATGAAACGAAACTTGACCGAAACAGTGAAAGCTTACCAAGAATATCTACCTGTATATTTTCCCTTAGTGCATCCATCACCCCTTAATATTAGGTGGTTTAAGAATAATCCAGAATTTGAAGAAAAAATTGTTCCCCATCTTCAAACTCTGGTTAAATCAATTTTATATTAACAAAGAGAGGCACCTATTTAATAGTTACCTCTCTTTTGAGTCGCGTTATTAAAAAGTTAATATAGCGCCCTTCTTATATGTCAGAAATATACCTTCTAATGGTATAAGTTCCTGTTACTTTATTCCGCAGGAATCATAAATATCGCAATCCGTTCTCTTTGATCATCCTCATTGAACAAATCTCTACAATCAATTTCATCCATATAGTCCAGTTCATTTACCGTCATAAGATAGTATATATATTCTTCTGAAGGATAGTAAAAGAATAGTAATATCTCTCTTGGTTCACGGTAATAAGATTCAAGAATTTTCGCTATCACCTGTTGAAAAATTGCTACTGAGAATGGATTAAAGAAGTAACACCTGTTTACGTCTTTTGGCACTTCATAATCTTCTGCATTATTTAATACAAAACAAACATGTTCTGCTGAAATAGCTGTCTTTTTATTTTCTATTGCTGCCGCATAAATTCTTTCATCATACTCTATACCAATAGATTTTGCCCTGGTCTGGTATGAAAGGAAAAAATCCACACGTCCCTTTCCACATCCATAGTCCAAAATTACATCATCTTTTCTTATTAACCCACTATTGGCCAATCGTTCCAACACAAGGTAAGGTGTTGCTTCATAGTGATAGCGGTGAAGGTCTGACCTGGAATAATCATGGCCTGTGGTCTTTATTTTAAATAATTTATCCCACTTTTTCTCATTTTTAATCATAATTAAATTTTCAAATCCTTTTCTAATTGTTCGTCTATATTATGCCAAAAAATGATTTTCTTTAACATCATTAAATATAGTATTGCCTTTCCAAAACTATACCCCTGATTTGTAAGAAAATGCATATCAAGAGACTCTTTTTAATTGCATAGCATTCTTCATATCAATACGTTTGCAAAACTTTTAGCACAAAATTGCGAAAGCTTAAGCGACGTACAAAGTCTCTTAAGTAACCGAAGAAACTGTCTAAAGAAGTTGGTTTTTTATAAT
>CAZTML010000320.1:0-1712 GCA_964614935.1 uncultured Clostridia bacterium
ACAATCGTAGCAGAGGGAACTCCTGAAGAAGTAGCCAAAGTAAAAAAATCCTACACAGGACATTATTTGAAAAAGGTTTTATAAGTAAATAGGGCGCTTCATTGTCTTTTGACAGAGAAGCGTCCTATATTTTTCCATCTTGGACATTCCCTTAATGCTAACCCGCAAAGAGTCACCCGCAAATAAAGGCGAATCCCTCATCCTACAGTATTACTAAGGCCACTAAAATTGTAGCACCAATTCCACATAGTACAGGAATTAAATTCTTTCTTGCAAGCTCTTGTGGACTTATATTACAAATTGCAGCAACGGGTATAACAGCCCAAGGAATTATGGTTCCGCCATCAACCCATACAGTTATTATTTGACCTAAAGCAGCCAATCCTGCCATATCAATATCTATTACATTAGAAAATGTATAAGCTAAGGTTCCTACAATGGGGAGGCCTGAAAATCCAGAACCGTCCAGACCTGTGATAATTGCTACTGCAGTTTGTGTCAAAACAGTTGAAAGTTTGGTCATTTGGATTCTTTCGGATATAAATAAGCTTATATCATTTAATATTCCCGGTGCCCCTTCACCTAAAACAGCTATAGCTCCTCCCTCATTTCCTAAGAAGAAGAACCCTCCTATGAAAAGCACTGGAGCAAAAACATAAATTCCAAATTTAAAACCTTCTCTTACATAATCAACTATCATTTCAAAGCCATCTTTAATTTTAAAACTTGTTAAAACAGTAAGGAGCATAATAATTATTGCAGTTCCGCCTACTAAAGCCGTTGCGTCACCACCTGCCAAATTAAATTTAACCATGGCAAAAATATTAATCAGAAATGCTAATGGAGTTAATACTGCCACGAATTTCGCTGTTTTGCTATATGTTTTTGCTTCGGTCTCAATGTTTTTATCGATAATATTTGTTAGTTGGGGATTTTTCTTCAAATCTCTTTTCATCATTAAAAATGCAACTATAACAGTGACTGCAGACATAGTAAGCCATAAAGGTATGGATGCTTTCATAACTTCTGTCGCTTCAATACCTGCTCCTGTAGCTGTTATGGTAGGGGCTCCTTGTATAAAAAAGTCACTAGATAGTGCAACACCATGGCCAAATAAGTTCATGGCAACGGCAACGTAGACGACAGGAAGACCTGTGGCTACAGCAGCAGGTAGAAGTACAGCACCAATCAAAGGAACTGCCGGACTAGGCCAAACAAGCCAGGATATTATCATCATGGTTACACCAATTCCCCAAAATGCCATGTTTTGGTTTACCATGATCTTTTTAATGGGTGACATTATCAATATATCAGCACCAACCTCCTGCAAGGCCTTTGACATTGCAACAACCAATGAGATAATAACTATAATACCCCAAAACTCATTGCCTGAATAAATAATCGTGTTAAAGATGGATTGAACAGCGAATACGGCAGAGCCTGAGTATAGTAAACCCATGGCAAAAATACCGATAATACAAGGAATGACAATTTCCTTTTTCATGAGCATAATCGCAAGAATAATAACTACCATTATCATGTACAAATAGTGAAGAGAAGTTAAAACCATAAAGCACCTCCTTGAAATTTGAAATATGAGGACAAATGGATAGATGTGCCTTCATATTTATGTATTGAGGTATTCTCCTACCCTATGAAGGTGTGTCCCCCTTATTTGGGGACATTCCTCTTTCTCACAGAGACTATCCTTA
>CAZTML010000321.1:0-1684 GCA_964614935.1 uncultured Clostridia bacterium
AGTATTTTTAAAAAGTAAGTGAAAAAGTTTTGTTCACCCTTCTTCCTTATCTTCTAAGCTTAACTTACGATATTTATTAGACCAGAGCTAATTACACATTTAAACTGTTTTTATTAGGAAAGAAAATGATAGCAGTATACCTTATATTAAAGGGAGGTGTAAATATGGTGGTCGTATTAGTGCAAGTTTTGGTATCAGGTGAAACCTTAATTACTTATGTTGACTTAGATGCATTTATTAGAGGGGAGTAACCCCCTCTTTATCTTTATCTATGTCCAACTTTATACTATCTCTAAATTTTACATTGACTATTTTCTTACTGTCGAGATCTATTATTATTTTTTTAACGTTTTTCATCAAAAACTTTTTTCTTTGTCCAACTTCCATAGTACTCCAACCTGTTACTTTCCCTATGATTTCAATTATAATTTTTTCTCTATTTGCGATATCATTTTTTAAAAGGTCCTTCTGATCTGAATAGTAATTTCTGTCAATAAGCCCACTATCTAATAATGTGCTTAGTATTTTTAAATTGTAATCTTTATTCTTTAAAATATCTATTTTAGACTTGACTACGTTATCTTTTGTTATTTCAATGAATCTATCAATAAAATCACCTATCTGCTCATCCACCATGTCCTCATTGATCCTAACCCGGTTGCAATTCTCGTAATAAAGATAGACCCTATTGGGTTTCACAACACTTTTATGATTAAGTCTTTTCAAGGTTTTAAAGTCAAAGCACAACCCTTTAAAAAGATAATCATAACTTTCCATTTTGTTTTTATAATTTAACATTATTTTAGTTTGCTTAAATATTTCTTTAGATATAATTTGAGGTGAGTGATTATCGATAACGATTCTTTTATTCTTATAGACCCCTGTGTAGAGCTCGTTGTTAAGAATTATTCTTACCCGATCATAAGACCACACAAATCCCATGTCCCTATACTTACTGCCATGAAAATGAAATATTTCATTAATACTATAACCATCGAACAAGTACATATCATAAATATTCTTTATTATCTCAGCTTCATTTTCCTTTACCACAAGCTTCTTATTTTCCAGTCTATAGCCAAAAGGAGCTCTACCATGGACATAATTACCCTCATATGCAGATTGGTCTAATGCCCTAATAGTTCTCTCGCTGATGGCCTCACGTTCCCACTGAGCCACTAGTATTATGATTGACACAAAGAAACGCCCAACAGCCGTCTTTGTATCGATTTTTTCTTTTAAGCTGAATAATTGTACTTCTTTTTCTTCGAATAATTCTATTAAGTATATCAAGTCTTTCATGTTTCTAGTTAGTCTGTCAAGATTATGAATAACCACTTTACTTATTAGACCATCCTTGACATCTTCTAATAGCATCCTCATTTCTCTGCGCTTTAGATCTTTAGCAGAAAATCCATCATCTATGTATTTTACTCGTTCTTCCGGAAACTCATCAATGTAAGCATTTATGTATTGATCAATTCTTAACTCCTGTTCTCTTAGATTGAACCCATGCTCCGCTTGATCGTCAGTTGACACTCTACAATATATTGCTATTTTCCTGTTTTGGCCGTTTTCTTGACGCATAAGACCCCCCTAATATTTTCATATATCATACCACCTGTATAATTACTACTCAAAATTATAAGATATATTATATTAAAACTATTTCCAAATAAAAACC
>CAZTML010000322.1:0-1677 GCA_964614935.1 uncultured Clostridia bacterium
ATAGTAGGTTCCGCTGAAGCAGATCCTTTTAAAGGAAAAATATCTAATGTTTCACCTTTAGGTAAAGCTTTGCTAGGAAAGAAACTTGGTGAAATCATTGAAGTTGCATCTCCTGCCGGAGATATGATAAAATATGAAATATTAACTGTTTAATAAAACATAACAAATGAAAAGGTGGTGTTGAAATGGGTGAACAGCAAACAGGAGATTTAAGACAGGTAAGAGTTGATAAATTAAATGATCTAGTTAATGCAGGAAGGGACCCTTATAAAATTTCAAAATATGAGGTGACCTCTAATTCAAAATATATTAAAGATAATTTTGAAGAAATGGAAGAAAAGTTTGTATCAATAGCGGGAAGGATCATGTCCAAAAGAGGGCAAGGAAAGGTTGGATTCTATGATATACAAGATCATTTAGGTAGAGTTCAAATGTTCGTTAAAGAAGATGCAATAGGAGAAGAGGAATACAAGTGGCTGAAAACTTATGATATCGGTGATATAGTAGGTGTAAAAGGCAAAGTATTCAAAACAAGGACAGGAGAAATTTCTGTAAGGGCTGAAGAAGTTATACTTTTGTCTAAATCTTTGCAGACTCTTCCGGAAAAGTTTCATGGATTAAAGGATGTGGACTTGAGATACAGACAAAGATATGTAGACTTAATAGTTAATCCTGAAATCAAAGACGTATTTATAATGCGTAATAAAATTATTAGGGGAATTAGAGAATATTTAGATGGTCAGGGATACTTAGAGGTTGAAACTCCTATTTTAAGCCCTATTGCTGGTGGAGCTAATGCAAGACCCTTTATCACTCACCACAATACATTAGATATAGATATGTATATGCGTATAGCTAATGAGCTATTTTTGAAAAGACTTGTAGTAGGTGGTCTTGGAGATGGCGTTTATGAAATGGGTAAAATGTTTAGAAATGAAGGAATGGATGCAAACCATAATCCTGAGTATACGGCTATGGAAGTATATAAGCCCTATGCAGATTTCAATGACATGATGACATTGACTGAAAACATCGTAGCATATGTTGCAGAAAAAGCAAGAGGAACGACTAAAATAGAGTTCCAAGGTAAGATGATAGACTTTACTCCACCTTGGAGAAGAGTAAAAATGCAGGATATGGTTAAGGAATATGCAGGCGTTGACTTTGATTTGGTAAACACTGATGAAGAAGCTCTAGCTATTGCAAAAGAAAAGGGAATAGAAATTGCACCCCTTATGACAAGAGGCCATGTTATAAGTGAATTGTTTGAAAAATACTGTGAACAACATTTAGACCAGCCAACCTTTGTAACCCATCACCCTGTTGAAATATCACCTTTAGCAAAGAGAAATGTAGAGGATCCCAGACTAACAGATAGATTTGAAGCATTTGCTAACACATGGGAAATTGCAAATGCCTTTTCAGAGTTAAACGATCCTATAGATCAAAAGGAAAGATTTGAAGCTCAGGTTAAACAAAAGGAAGCCGGAGACGATGAAGCACATATGATGGATACAGACTTCGTCAATGCAGTTGAGGTAGGTCTTCCTCCAACCGGCGGACTTGGTATCGGTGTTGACAGAGTTATTATGTTATTAACCAATCAGTCTACAATAAGGGATATAATATTATTCCCTACAATGAAGCCAATAGATTAAATTCCGGGTAAATTCCGGG
>CAZTML010000323.1:0-1676 GCA_964614935.1 uncultured Clostridia bacterium
TTCCAAAATTGAAACGACACCTGAATAGCATTCCGTATCAATATTCGATAGGGAAATATAATGTTTTAGTCCTAGAGGATATTTCTTTTGTAGGCTCTTGTAAGCCTTATAATCTTTTTCTCTCTTTTTTATTTCAGTATCATGTTCAACAATAAATTTCAAACCGGATATCTGATTAGTATCAATCTTGGAGTTTTCACTTAAAAAAGACTTATAACCAATGCGGTCAGTAGTTTTAAGATTATTATTGCAAGAAATGAGCCCATCTATATATTTTATTTTCCGATTATTTTTTGTTATTGCGACTAAATCTTCATATGAATCAACATTTAGTTGAGGATTTTCTTTAAGAAAAAGATTCAGGTCCTCAGTATATTGAGTTGAATATTTTGTATAGGTAGATATTGTTTTCTGACGAGAAATAATTTCATCAATATTACTTAAAATAGTGATTAAATCTTTCAACGAATATCTTGAAGGTATGGCATTGTCCTTCCTAAAAGAAAAAAAACTCTCCTTTTTACAGAGAATTTGTTTTCCTACTTTTTTCCAATTCATTTAGAGCTGCAGTCTTACTCTCATAGTCGGAAATGGTTGTTTCATTTTCGAGTACAAATCTAATTCCATCATACGATTTTGTATTAATATCTTTATTCTCTTGCAGGTAAAGTTTTAATCCCTTTTTCTTAGCTTTTGATAACAAATCAAAAGCTTTTATATTCTTCTGTCTTGTCTTGATATCATTGCTATTTTCAACAACAAAATGAACACCTTCATAACAGGAAAGATTAACAAAGGTGTTATCATTTACAAAAGAATTAAAGCCTAATGAATAATCCTTTTTTAGTTTATTCATTGAAGCAATGTCGGTATCCCAAAGCTTTATCTCATGGGTGTTTTTTAAAATAAATTCCAAGCCTTCATCTGAGTTTATATCACAACTCTTGTTTTTATTCAGAAAAGCATCTAATCCTCTTTTGCATTCGGTTGCAAGAGTATCATATCTATGATACATCATTATTAAATTTTCGCTATCAACTAATGATTTTAGCTGAAAATATTGTAAACCAGACGAAATCTTCAATTTGCTTTTCCATCTATCTACTTGTTTTGGATATTTTGAAATAAGCAATCTACTCTTGTCAAAGATGCTATTGATTACATCTAATATTTTCCTGTTTTTGTATAGATGTTCTTTGATTTCAAAATTGATGTTCTCACTATAGCATTTCGTCTCTTTCAAAAATTCAGCCCATAGCATTCCACTTGTCTTGTTATACTGTTTGTCATACCAGTTAACAATTTTACTATATTGGGCGTTATTAAATATGTATTTTTTTATGCTGTATAAACTCATAGATGTGTTTTTTGCTAATGATTCGTATTTAACTATTTTGCAAGTATTTCTTTAAGAATGGAGGCATAATATAATTCTTTTTAAATTGTTCCATACCACCAATTATATTAAGTTTCTTGTTCTTAATTATACCCAATAGTAACCTACAATTGTGTTCCATCATATAACTATGTAGTTCCGCATTTTGCTGTTTTGAAATATAGCCATAATTAAACAAATAAAGAGACAATGAACTAAAACATGTATCTGATAAGCTCAAAGGAAACCATCTGCGAATTTCTATAGCATTATCGTCGAATTTGTTTTCTTTCTGTGCAAA
>CAZTML010000324.1:0-1675 GCA_964614935.1 uncultured Clostridia bacterium
GGTTGTAAGGTAAATCAGTTTGAAACAGAGGCAATGACTGAAATTTTGGAGAATGATGGCTTTGAAGTTCTTGATCCAAATGAAATTGGTGATATATATATAATTAATACATGTGCAGTTACAAAGGAAAGCGAAAGGAAGTCTAGACAGTTTATCAATAAAGCAAAAAGATTGAATCCTAATGCCTTGGTTGTTGCAGTAGGCTGTAGCGTTCAATTAGATTCTGAGAAGATAAATAATGAAACACAAGCAGACATAATTATCGGGACAAAGCATAAAGGTAGTATAGGCAAGCTCATAAAAGATAGGTTAGGAGATGTAAATCAGGTTAATGAAATTGATTATGAAATAGATGAATTCCAGGGAAGAGAAAGTTTTGAAGAATTAAAAATAAGCACCGTACATGACAAAACCCGTGCCAATATAAAAATCCAAGATGGCTGCAGTCAATTTTGCTCTTACTGTATTATCCCATATGTGAGGGGACCAATCAGAAGTAGAAATCATGATGATATTATAGAAGAAGTTAAAAAAATTGCAGAAAATGGATATAAAGAAGTAGTTCTTAATGGAATTCACATATCATCTTATGGTAAGGATTTGCAACAAAAGGATTCTCTTATTAAATTAATAGAAGATATTAATAATATTGAAGGTATTGAAAGAATCAGGCTTGGTTCTTTAGAGCCTAATCTTATAAATGAAGATTTCATGAAAAGATATGCAGCCTTAGATAAAACTTGCGACCATTTTCATTTATCTCTCCAAAGCGGAAGTGACAGTGTTTTAAAGAGAATGAACAGAAGATACACTAAAGAAGAATACAAAAATAATGTGGACTTAATCAGAAGCTTTATGCCGGAAGCAGGAATTACAACTGATATAATTGTTGGTTTTCCGGGAGAAACTGATGCAGAATTCAATGAAACTTTGGAATATGTTAAGGCTATACAATTTTCCAGGATTCATGTATTTAAATATTCTATTAGAGAAGGTACTAAAGCTGCAGAAATGGAAAAACAAGTTGATGATGAAATTAAATCATCAAGAAGCAAAATTCTTATTGATTTAGCTGAAGGTCTTGCTAATGACTTTATGAAGAAATTTATTGGGAGAGACTTAAGGGTATTGATAGAAAGAGAAAATCATGATATAGTATATGAAGGATATACTACAAATTATTTGAAAGTAATGCTAAAAAGTGAAATAAATGTTAAAAACGAAATAATTAACGTTCATATTAATAAAATAAGGAACGATTACTTATTAAGCGAATAATTTAGAATTGAGGTGAAATAATGGATTGTATATTTTGCAAAATAGCAAACAAGGAAATTCCCTCACAGTATGTATTTGAAAATGACTACATGGTTGCTTTCCGGGACTTATCCCCTCAAGCTCCTGTACATATATTAGCTGTGCCAAAGATACACATAGCATCAATGAATGAAATTACAAAAGAAAACAGCAATATTATTGCAGAAATTTTTGTGGCAATAAATAAGATTGCAGAATCTGAGGGTATTAAGGAATCAGGCTACAGAGTTGTCAGCAATTGTGGTGATGACGGATGTCAGTCTGTACATCATTTGCATTTCCACATTTTGGGTGGAAAGAAATTATCAGAAACATTAGCATAAATTACTTGCATTTACTTATTCTATGTTATATAATA
>CAZTML010000325.1:0-1654 GCA_964614935.1 uncultured Clostridia bacterium
CCTGTTATGGAACTAGTTTGATGGTCTGATAAAATACTTATTTTTGTATCCTTACTTATATTCTTAATAATTGGAAGGATTAATTCCCTATCGATTTTCTCTATAAATTTTACTTTCCCAAAATAATCTTTCCTGTGAGACACTTCATCTGTACCATTTATATGACATATTACAACATCAGTTTTTTTAATTTCATTTATCACAGCCAATGATTTTTCTCTTAATTCCGTATCCACATCACCTGTTGCATTTTTTAAGTTAACTATATGCATATTCATTGCCCTACCAATACCTTTAACAATTTCAGCCCTGCATATTAATGAACATTTTTTATTATGTAAATCATAAAAAGACGGAATTTTAACTACTTCCGATACTCCCCAAGGATAAAAGCTATATAAAGTATCATCAATTGCAAATGTATTTTCTAAAATGAAATTATGCAATTCATCTATATTTTTAATATGCTCAAGCATAACATCCATGCTCTTGCCAACATTTTCGTGAGGAGCTATGTCTTTCAACCCCATAATCTTGTCAGTCTTTTTTAAAATAATTAGGTTTCTATAATTACTTAGGTGGTAAAAATCTATATTGTGGTCAGTCACTAGCTTTAGTGATGCATTTATCATTTCTTCATTTGTTAAAGACCCTCCATTAAATGAAGTTAATGTATTATCCTTAAAACTTACAAGATTGCACCTCAACACAACTTGATCCGCTTCTACACTAATACCTGAAGCTAATGCTTCTAAATATGCCCTGTTTCTTGGTAATATACTACTAGGCACTCCTAAAATTGTTAGTATACAATTTAAACTATCAGGACTTTTACCCTCTGGATAAAAAATTCCTTTACTATATGTACCTTTTTCTATAATGTTATTTATAGATGGGGTATTAGCATATTCTAAGGGTGTCATGTTGTTAAGAGCCGGGATTTTTTCTTCGCTTAAGCCATCTAATATAATCACTATTTCTTTTGCTTTATTTCTTCCAATCAATTTATTCATATTTCAGCCATTACTTTATTAAGTTTTTTTATAAGTATTTTATTTTCCTTTTCGCTTTTAACTGCTATTCTATAGTGGTTCTTTGTTAAATTCCTATAATTTGAACAACTTCTAATCAGTATTCCCTCTTTAAGAAGTTCTTCCCTTAAATCTATTGCTTTATCAATTTTAAACAATATATAATTTCCGCAACCTTCATAAACTTTAATTTGTAATTTCTCCAGCCCTCCTATTAAAAAACCCCTTTGTTCTTTAATATAGCCAACTGTTTTTTCAATATAGTCATTTTCTTTTAAAGCACTTATTCCTGCTGCTTGAGCGATATTTGATACATTCCAGGGAGGTCCTGATTTTTTAAGACCTTCAATAATTTCAGTGTTAGAAGAAAGGCAATAACCTAATCTGACACCGGGAATTGCATAGATTTTTGTAAATGCCTTTAAAATAATCAAATTGCTATGTTTTTTTAGCAAGTGATTAACCGAGTAATACTCTTTATTTTCAAGAAAATCTATGAAACATTCATCTATTACAACAATAGTATTTCTTGATTTACAATGGGCAATTATTTTTTCAAGCAAGATATTGTCAGTCACTTGCCCTGTTGGATTATTTGGATTACATATAAACAAAATATCTGT
>CAZTML010000326.1:0-1653 GCA_964614935.1 uncultured Clostridia bacterium
ATTATCGGTGAGGTATTGACCTTATTAAAATATACAATTAATAAAAACGAAATAAAATTAAAATTGGAATATAATATTCAAGATGTTTTATTACCCTATAGCAAGGATAATTTGAAGCAAGTTTTCATAAATTTATTTTTAAATTCAATTGATGCTTTGAAATCGAAGAAAGAAAATGATGAGCGTATTATTGAGCTTATTCTTGACAAAAAATCTAATTGTACCTATGTGCAAATTAAGGATAATGGAATTGGTATTTCTAAAAAAGACATGACACTTATATTCGATCCTTTCTATACTACAAAAGAAAGTGGTACCGGTATTGGCTTATCTATTGCTTTCAATATAATAAAAAAATCTGGTGGGGATATGTTTATTGAAAGTGATGTAGATAAAGGAACTACGGTCTCATTATTGTTACCGATTATTTGAGAAAGGGAGTAGCATTATGAAAATTAATGTCTTGATAGTAGATGATGAAAAATCCATAAGAGAAACATTAAAAGTCATATTAATGGATTTAAATTATAATATTTTTACTGCAAAGGACGGGATAGAAGCGATAGACATTTTAAGTAATAATATTGTAGATATATTGATTACTGATTTGAGAATGCCAAAAATGGACGGTATTGAATTGATGAAACATGCATTGGAAATTGATCCTTTTATTGAAGTAATATTTATATCTGCTTATGCTGATATAAAGTCAGCTGTAAAGGCTGTAAAAATGGGGGCTATAGACTATATTGAAAAGTCATTCTCAAATGACGAATTGATATTTGCCATTAAACGAGCTATAGAGCATAGAAACCTTAAAGAAGAAAACAGGAATTTAAAAAGAAGGATTGACAGCAAATATGATTATGATGGTGTCATTGCAAAGAGTGAAAAAATGCAAAGGGTACTTGATATAGTTGGAAGGGTTGCAAACAGCAAAGCTAGTATTTTATTAGAAGGTGAAAGTGGAGTTGGTAAAGAAGTAATTGCTAAGTTAATACATGATATGAGCAGTCGAAATGATAAAAGTTTTGTTGTTATTAACTGCGGTGCAATACCTGAAAATCTTATTGAATCAGAGCTTTTTGGATTTGAAAAAGGTTCATTTACAGGGGCCGATCATGTCCAAAAGGGAAAGTTCGAGATTGCTAACGGCGGTACTTTATTTCTTGATGAAATAGGAGATCTTCCTTTTCAGGCACAAGTAAAATTTTTAAGAGTATTACAAGAAAAGCAAGTTTATAAAATAGGGTCAGAAAAAAGTATAAATGTAGATGTTAGAATTATTGCCGCAACAAATAAAAACTTGGCAGATGAAGTTAAAAATGCAACTTTTAGAGAAGACTTGTATTACAGGTTAAATGTAGTCAACATTGTAATACCGCCACTAAGAGAAAGAAAGGATGATATTCCATCCCTTGCAGAGCTTTTTATGAGTAAGTTTTCGAGGGAATATAAAAAGAAATTAAAATATTTTGATCCAGTTACAATGAAATATTTAATAGAATATGAGTGGAAGGGTAATGTTAGAGAACTTAGGAATGCAATTGAGCGGTCTGTACTGATTGCTCATGAGGAAGAAGAGTTTCTGCTTTCAGAGTATCTTCCTAAGGAAATAACTGGATACTATTATGATAGTTTTAATGAAGATAG
>CAZTML010000327.1:0-1651 GCA_964614935.1 uncultured Clostridia bacterium
TTCTTCTAATTATAGATGGTAGCGACTCAACACCGTTTCGGAATCTTGCATGTTCTTTGAATTCTTCACTTTTCATGTACTTTTGTTGTTTTGCACGTTCAGCGCTTTTCCATGAAATAACAAGTGCGGTTTTATTTTTATTAAACGTTGGCTTGCATTGGTCTTTATACGGACATTGGTTACACTTATCTCTATCGAGTGTTATTCTGCATTGTTCGGTTCGTGGATTGAATTTATTAGTTATTGGAGTTTGCCCTCCAGCACACTTTAGTACGCTTTTTCCATCTTCACTAAATATAAAATCGGCATAAATTTCAGCAGATTTTCTTCCTTGCATGTTAGTGGTTATTAAGTTTACATGGTTTACTTTTGCAAGTTCAATATTTTCTGTACCACCATATGCTCCATCTGTAACAAGGGTAATCTCATCTCCTTCAGTTCCTGCTATGCTGTTAAGGGATTCTTTCAAAAATGCACTGTCGCTGTGATTATTTTGTTCATAAGAATATCCAGTTATTAGGCTTCCGTTTTCATCAACAGTTTCTACTAAGTTTGCAACATAACCACGGTGTCCCTTGCCAGACTTAAATCTGTATGTAGCATCAGGGTCTGATGGATTTTGCAATATATTTGAATTAAGAGTTTCATCATCTTTGGATTTCAATTGAAGATTACCTTCAGTATCTTGTGTAGCTTGTTCGTTGATTACTCTAATAAGCAGCTGATATTCACTTGATTCATCATATGCTCCCTTACACTTATGTAAAAGCAATGACGCATCTTCAAGGACAGTTTTTATTTTATCATCAGTATTTTCGCTACGCATATGATAGATAACTTTATTCCGATCATCTGCTTCGCAGTAATGTTCCAGTCCTTCTGGTATGATATCTTCATTCTTTTGCATAAGCTTTACCATGTTTGCTGTGCAGGTGTATATCAGTTCCAGACGAGATAGCTTTTTTATGTTAGAAGCAACCATCATGCTGTCCATACGTTTAAGGTTTTTACTAATTCCCATGATTTCCGCTATCTGGGATGACAGACCGGTAATGCAGTTCTTAATTAAATCTATTCCTGTTTCTGTTTCATAGGTAATACATCTCTCTCTAAATCGGCTGAGTGTCCTATCACTTAAGGGTTGTTCTTCAAAACTTGTTGTATGCAGAGCATATTGATATCTAACATCAAACATGACAGATTCCAAAAGTTCATCATCGGTGTTTCCGAGAACTTCTTTTAAAATTAGTGCTCCAACTATGATATTAACAGGAGTGTTTGGTCTGGAAACTTTATCACTGTATAGTACAGAGAATGGTTCTTCATCTATATTAGGAAATAAATTATCTGCAAAAAGCTTTGCCCATGATTTTTCAAGGAATCTTTTTTCTCTTTCTGTAAGATTAAAAACACTGTCATTGAAATTTATTTGATTGCTACTGTTAAAAGCGAAAGACATTACGGTACCCTCAATTAGTATATTTTATACTTTAATTATACCATGTAATGCTGTATTTTTCAAGCTTTTTTCGAGTTTTGTGTTAAATTTTCAAGGTACAAATTTTATGTTTATTGATTGCTTTTGACACCTTAATCATATAATAAGCTAACTCTTATTTGATAAAAATATAATAAGATAGAATATACCATG
>CAZTML010000328.1:0-1638 GCA_964614935.1 uncultured Clostridia bacterium
GACGGGGTTGCTGTCATGCACTTAAGGGCAGCTAATAAGTTTATACAATAAAAATTATCAGTAATATACTATGGATAAATTTAAAGGAGGTCAATATGAATTTCGATCCATCAGAATACAAGTATCCATCTAGAAGAAACGTTATCTACGGACATAAGGGAATGGTTGCAACATCTCAACCCTTGGCTGCCCAGGCAGGCCTTGAAATACTAAAAAAAGGCGGCAATGCCGTCGATGCAGCCATAGCCACTGCAGCATGCTTAACAGTTGTTGAACCTACTTCTAATGGCTTAGGAAGCGATGCATTTGCTATAGTATGGTTTAAAAACAAACTTCATGGTTTAAATGCAAGTGGTTATTCACCATACTCTATATCAATAGAAAAATTAAAAGAAAGAGGATTTACAGAAATTCCAAAATATGGCGTAATACCTGTTATGGTACCTGGTGCGCCAGCGGCTTGGGTTCAATTATCCGAGAAATTTGGGCAACTTCCTTTAATAGAAGTATTACAACCTGCTATAGATTATGCTAGAAACGGATTTACAGTTTCAACAGCTGTAAAAAGAGCATGGGATATTGCATATAATAATTATAAAAAAGAAAATAAAGAAGAATTTAAATACTGGTTTGATACTTTCACTAAAGATGGGACAACTCCAAATTACGGAGAAGTATGGAAACTTCCATATCATGCTGAAACTTTGGAGTCAATAGGCAAAACTTATGGCAAGTCTTATTATAGAGGCCATATTGCAGATAAAATGGATTCCTTTTTCAAAAAGTATAACGGATATTTACGTAAGGAAGATTTAGAAGATTATAAACCAGACTGGGTAGACCCTATAGGCGTTAATTACAGAGGCTATGATGTATATGAAATACCACCTAATGGTCAGGGAATAGTAGCATTAATGGCACTTAACATATTAAAGAACTTTGATTTTACATATAAGGATACGAGTGATACCTACCATAAACAAATTGAAGCAATTAAGCTTAGTTTTGATGATGGTCACAAGTATATAACCGATATGAAACATATGAAAAGAGATATAAATCAACTCTTGTCAGATGACTATGGTAAAGAAAAATCCATATTAATCAAAGATTCTGCATTAAATTTAAAAGAAATAGACCCAAACAGTGGCGGAACAGTATACCTTTGCACTGCAGACGGTGAAGGAAATATGGTTTCTTTTATTCAAAGTAATTACATGGGGTTTGGATCTGGTATAGTAATACCAGAAACAGGAATCGCCCTTCAAAATAGGTTACATAATTTTAATTATGACACCCAACACCACAATTGTTTAATGCCTCACAAGAAAACCTATCACACAATAATTCCCGGATTCTTAATGAAAGACGGAAAAGCTGTCGGCCCCTTTGGCCTAATGGGAGGATTTATGCAACCACAAGGTCATGTTCAGGTAGCAAGTAATTTAATTGACTTCCATATGAATCCTCAAGAAGCAATAGATGCTTCTAGGTGGCAATGGATAAAGGGAATGGATGTTGAAGTAGAAGCAGATGTTCCCCTACATATTGTAAAAGACTTAATTAAAAGAGGTCACAATATAAAAATACAGCCTAATGTATCAGCTTTTGGCAGAGGTCAGATGATAATCAGAACAG
>CAZTML010000329.1:0-1636 GCA_964614935.1 uncultured Clostridia bacterium
AATATATATTTTAATCTATCAAAAAGTGAAAATATATTTGAAACATTGGAGTTTATAGCCTTCACTAGGTCTATAACTCCTATTATATTTATCACTCTTTTTAAATTGTAAGCTAAAAAGTGCATAAAAGACTCAGCTTTTACACTTTCATTACCTCTGGTAAGAAAATATGTATAGCCTAGGCTTCTTTTTACTGTTCCAAATACATGCTCCACAATTTCTTGTCTTTCTTTATACATGTGTTTATTTTCAACCATTATTTTATTTACAATGTCATATATATCATGCTGTTCATTTCTTTTTATTATTCTTTCATCATCGGAACTTGTTGTACATTGATCTTTAAATGGACATTCTTTACATGCCGCTTTATTTTTATATAACTGATTTTGAGATGTTGGTTTACTAATATTACTTAATACTTTTCCTTCTGGACAAGTATATACATCCCTTTCATTATCGTATATGAAATTATCTCTAGTGTATTTTGCATTACCTGTTTTATTAGATGCTTTTTCTTTTGCAACGATTGGTTTTATTCCAGAATCTAAACAGTATTTTAAATTTTCATATTCATAATATCCTTTGTCGGCTAAAACAGTTAATAAATACTCTTCGTATTCTTCATCACTCTGATTTTCTTCTTTATTTGTTAACTCTACTCCCAATTCTTTGGCTGCCTGTTTTGCCATGTTGTATAATTGTCCTTTATCAGCAGGCTCGCTTACTACATCTACTGCAACAACTAAATGATTCTTGCTATCCACTGCTATTTGTACATTATGGGCAATATCTGTTCCGTTATTACTTACACCCATGTGTTTAGCATCTTCATCTGTTATTGATATTTCACCATTCTTTTCAATGTCTTCGTACATCTCTTTTAATTCTTCTATTCTTTTTTGAGCGGCTTCTATTTTTTCTGTTAAGCTTTCTTTTGTAAAATCTATTTTTTGTTCATTGTCATCTTTATCGTTTTTCTCAAGTAATTCTAAATATTTATTTGCAGATTCTTCAAAGTGTTGTATCATCTTTTTTACTTTATTTTTTGTATAGTTTCTTTTTCTACTGTTAGATGCACGAAATTTGCTTCCATCTATCGCAACCATTTCTTTACCGATTAAATTTAGCGTGTCGCATAGCATACTAAATTCTCTAAACAAATTTTCTAATGCCTTTTTATTATTTCTTCTGAATTCTGATATGGTTTTATTATGTGGCTTTAGATTATTTATCAACCACATTACTTCTATATTCTTTTCACATTCTCTTTCTAATTTTCTGGATGTTCTTACTCCGTTGTAATATCCATAAATGTATAATTTGCTCATATCTGCAGGATTCATTGGTTTTCTTCCAGTATCTTTTGTTTCTGCATACTGAAATCCTAATTTAGCCATGTCTATACTGTTAACAAATGCATCGATTACTCTTACAGGATTATCTTCGCTTATTAAATCTTCTAAATTGACAATCTGTACTTGATTTCTATCTTTTCCTTCTTCGTATCTTTGCATTATTAGCACCTCGTTTTTGATTTAATTATACCACAAAATCATTGAAATTTCAATAATTTTGTGGTGTTTTCTTATTAAATTTAATCAAAATTTATTAGGTGTTTTTGCGCAGTCTGACG
>CAZTML010000330.1:0-1633 GCA_964614935.1 uncultured Clostridia bacterium
AAAATAGAACCAACAGCAAATGTAATGGTGGATGGATTTGGTGTAATTGCCATAGTAGCCATGATGCCATTGGTAGCTATACAAATCCTTGGACTTATATTTAAAGTAAAAGCAAAAAGGGGGCGTAGTTGATGGGCGATAATATTATATTGTTTTGTAGTATTTTAGACTTTAGGAAGGGCAGTAAGGCTCTAAAATTGGCTAAGAAGTTAGGAGCATTAGGAGGAACCATCTTTTTAGGCAATGGTACAATAGGTAACTATTTCTTAAATATGTTGGGTGTTTTAGAAATAAGAAAAGAGATATTTATAACAATAATTGATAGAAAAATAGAAGATGTTTTTTATGAACAAATGTCTAGTAAGTTTAATTTAGACAAGGCACATCATGGAATTGCTTTTTCAGTGCCACTTAGAAGCTGCTTAGAAATTGGTAAGACTAAAACTGTATCTAATGCTGAAAAGAAAGGTGTGAATGATTTGGAGGCTATATTTGTCATTGTAGATAAAGGATTGTCAGATAATGTATTGGATTCAGCAAAAACAGCTGGCTCTACAGGTGGAACAATAATACATGGAAGAGGCACTGGTTTGAAGGAAACGGAAAGATTGTTTGAGTTTGTAATTGAACCAGAGAAAGAAATAATACTAATTTTATCAAATGTACAAAAGACGGAAGAAATAGTAAGTGCCATAAATGAAAAACTAAATATAGAAGAATCTAATAAAGGTATTATTTTTGTAGTTGATGTAACTAGATCATTAGGGCTATACGGGGGATAAAAGATATAGGGACAGCAAGAGTGTATGGTATTAATTATAAATAGCAATAAGTAGCACTTTTAGGTTAACATAAACAAATGCCATAGAGGGTAGTACATTAACACTTCAAGAAACAGCAATGGTTTTAAAAGGTATAACTATTGATAAAAAGCCTTTAAAAGAACATTTAGAAGCTGTGGGGCACAAAGATGCTTTTGAATATGTTAAGGAATTAGTTTCTGAAAATGTATATTTATCAGAAAAAATTATAAAGGATATCCATTCATTAGTACTTATGGATAGACCACAGGATAGAGGGGTTTATAGGAAAATACCAGTTAGAATATTAGGTGCAAAAGTTGAGCCACCACAGCCATATATAGTTGGTATTAAAATGGAGGAACTGATGCGAAATTATAGTAATGAGGATAATAAGTTACATGATATAGAGAAAATTGCTAGATTTCATTTAGATTTTGAAGGAATACATCCTTTTATAGATGGCAACGGAAGAACTGGAAGATTAGTATTAAATTTAGAATTAATGAAAAATGGCTATCCACCGATTAGTGTGAAATTCACTGATAGAAAAAATTACTATGAGTGTTTACATGAATACACAGAAAAAGCTAATCCAAGTAAAATGATTTTAATGGTATCTTAATATATAGAGGAACAACTAGATAGGTATCTTTTGATATTAGAATAATGAATTGGTACTTGTCAAGAAAATACTTAATTTAATTAAAACATACCACCCCTCTCTAAATATGCTAAAAGATAGAAAGTGGCTAATACTAGCAAATTTTTTTCTGGGATGATTACTATGAGAAGTGTATATTAAAGCTTTTCCCAAGAAATATATCCTTCCA
>CAZTML010000331.1:0-1568 GCA_964614935.1 uncultured Clostridia bacterium
TTAGTTTTCCTGTAATAAACAGCAAAATAAAATCTATGATGAAATTTTCAACAAAAACATATTCAACATAATAAACCAATTCCCCCACTCCTACACCTGTCATTCTGAACCGCTAGGTCAGTGTCATTGCTATGAATATCTCTTCGAGGGCTCAGCCCTCGTCATTCTGAACCGCCAGGTCAGTGTCATTGCTATGAATATCTCTTCGAGGGCTCAGCCCTCGTCATTCTGAACGTAGTGAAGAATCTCATCCTTTAAAACATTAGATTCTTCGGATGACAACAATCATATTTCACATTATAAAGGACACAGCATAAATATTTTGTCATAACATGTAGCCAAAAATAAAAAAAATACGCGACTTATGAATACCATCGCGTATTTTATATAGTTAATCTAATAAATTATGCTTTAAATTTTTCTATCATTTCTTCCATGGTTTTACTTTTTTCAAAACCTTCAACAAGTTCCACAGTCTTTGAAGTATCTCCGATTAAGATTCCACCTGACAAAACATTGTCTTTGAAATACAGTTTAATATAAGACTTATCGTCATTACTTTCATAAGTTTTATATTCAACATTAGGGTCAGAACCTATATCTCCAATTGAAAACACAGAGTTGTTAAAAGCATTTAAGGTTGTTGAAGGAATTATTGTAGAATATGTATAGTCACCCTTAGTAACATTTATTCCTGCAGTCTTACCTTGTTCAATAGCTTCGCTCCACAGTGCGAAGTTTATTCCGCTAAATTCTGCACAGTCACCACAAGCATAAATATCAGGCACAGCAGTTTCCATTTTTTCATTTACAACTATTGCTCTTTTTATTTCAATTCCTGTATCTTTGGCAATTTCAGTATTTGCCTTAACTCCTGTTGAAACTACCACAACTTCTGCATCAACAGTATCACCGTTGTCAAGTAAAATCCCCTTTACAGCTTCATCGCCGACAATTTCCTTTGTTCCAACACCCTTTAAGAAGGTTACACCTGCATCTTTAACAATTTTCTCTAATTCTTTAGATGCATCATGGTCTAGTTGTCTAGGAAGGATTCTGTCAGCCATTTCTATAACTGTTACGCTAAGCCCTAAATTCTTAAGCTCATTCGCTGCCTCTAAACCAAGAACACCACCACCTATTACAGCTCCTGTTTTCTTGCCCTTTGAATAGTTCTTAATGTCGTCCCCATCTTTTGCATACCTTAATGTAAATACACCCTTCTTATCTTTTCCTGCAAAAGGTGGAACAAATGCTTCTGCGCCAGAAGCTATGATAAGTTTTGTGTAAGGAATTTCTTCTTTATCCACTAAAATAACTTTTTTGTTCTCAACATCTATTTTTTCAACAACTTTATTAAGAAGCAATTTTACATTGTTTTCTTTAAACCAGTCGTCTGACTGAATAGCAATTGATTCCACAGAAAAATCATCCTGGCTCAAAAGTTTTGTTAACTGAGGTCTGAAATAGCCTTTTACTCTTTCCTTAGACAACATTGTAATAGTAGCTACCTTATTTCTCTTTCGTATTTCTACAGCAGCTCCCATTCCAGCACCGCTAGCACCGAT
>CAZTML010000332.1:0-1567 GCA_964614935.1 uncultured Clostridia bacterium
CATCTAAGCAATCAATGGTTTTAAGCTTCTGATGTATTCATGTTTATGTATTTTATCAGCAAGGACAACTGTAATTAGCTGAGTTATACCTGCTAAAAGCAAATCAGCATGAATAGTTTTCTCATTTTGTGTTTTGCGTCCAGCAATACAGAAGCTATCTTTAAAATGATTTAAGGATTGTTCTACTACTGAACGAATTTTATAAATCTTATCCCATTCTTCAGTACCACGAAGGGTACCTGGATAAGCACGAAGATTTTTTTCAGGGTATACATAGAACATTCTTCCACAAGGTGATGAAGTGCAAGGGTTCTCGCAAAAGTGTCTTCTTTTACGTTTACCATCATCGTCTTTAGTCCATTTCATTTTTGGACATACAAACTTAAATCTTTTGATTCCAGATTTCAAACGTGAAGATCCCTCTGGTTTCATTAAGAGAGTTGAATCATGTGGACAGTAAGGTATTCCAGCCTCATTTACTGCAAAGTCTGGATGATTTAGAGAAGACCGATTATTTAAAGGAATATATGTTTTATCGAATTTTAAATCATTAAGTAAATCTCTATAAATATTAGTAGCATCAAAAGCGGCATCACCAATAAAAATATTTGGTTTAATATTAGGATGTTTTTTGAAAAAATCCTTTAAAACAGGGATAACAGCTTTGGCATCGTGAAGAGATTTATCTTCATCTGGTGAATCTGTCTTCTTGTCAATAATGATTTCAGGATGGGAAATTAGAAACTCTTTATTGTAAAAAGAAATGTCCCTTACGATTCCTAAACCATTTGTTACCATACCAAATTTGTAGACATAACAAAAGTGACCATTGATGTAAAGTTGTTTTATTTCTTGGTTAGAGGAAGCATGTGAAGGCATAGAACCATATGCAGCCTTGTAAGGATCATACGAATCATCAAGTTTCATTGCTTTCTTAAATGATTTAAGTTGGCTGATAATACGATTTGCAAACTTTGGATTATTTTCAGTAACATAAGCTTCAATACCTGAAGTATCAAAAATTGTCATAGAAGCTTTAAATTCATCAATTTGTTGGCATATCGGTTCAGTAATATCAACAAGATTATCGAACATAGATTGTAAGTCCAAAAGAAAATCTTGTTTAAAACGAGTAATTTTAGAAGCATCAGGAACCTTGTTAAACCCGCAGAATTCTCTTAACTCTTTTGAATATTTAAGAAAAATTATTAAAAGGGAATCTGTAGGAATAGAAAAAATACGTTGCAGAATCAATGCCCAAATCATTGCATTAAGTGGGTATATACGAGGCCTCCCTGTTAGTGCATAAAAATGATTTCTAAAAGTAATTGGAATGAACTTATTGATATTAATGGTGTTTTCCAATAAGGAAAGAAATTGCGGTTTGTCATTTTCAAATTTTTCTTGGCAATCAGAAAAAATTTCTGCCAAAGAAAGCTGTTTATGTGGTATCATCTACATGTAACTCCTTTCGAGGTTTTGGTGGATTTGTTTTTAGTCAATTCAATTATACCATAAATCAGTGAGGAGTTACAGTTTTTTTACACGAAAAAACCCTGTGATTTCA
>CAZTML010000333.1:0-1557 GCA_964614935.1 uncultured Clostridia bacterium
GAAAGCAGCTTTTATTCAATATCAGAAGAAGCGATATTGCATGAACTTGGACATTTTATTAGTGATTATATGTTTGAAGTATATAGTTTTGGTATGATTAAGGATAAATTCGATAAATTAAATGTCGGTTATGAATACGGGACTTGGGGTAAGGATCATGACAAGGTATTTGTTAATAAGCATTCTGCAACAAGTTTTAAAGATGAGGTGTCAGATTTAATATGGTATGCGGAAGCATATCCGGGCATTTTAAGAAATATTAACGGCAAGGATACAGCAATAATACATGAAAAGATAGTCTTGCTTGCAGATGCCTTTAATGAAGTTTTTGCTTCCATTTCAGAAAACACAAAGCTTTGGCTTGATGCCATTCCTCAAGACCCACAGGATTGGGCAAAAGACACAATTGAAGAAATGAAAAACGCAGCCTTATTGCCGGAAGAATTTGATGGTCTCTACCAAGCTTACATTAGCAAAGAAGATTTTTATAAATTGATAATTAATATGCTTAATGTAAAAATCGGTCAAGATAATTTAGGCAATTATTTCAATGGAATAGATTACGAAGAACATGTTGTTATAGATCCTCTTAGGGGAGAAGCATACATAGCTGATGGGATTAAGTACAAATCCTATAAGAAATTATTATGTAGTGATGATGAAATATTGCAACAAGCTTATGGTATGGGAATTATAAACTCAGAATTATTTAAAGGGTCTGAAGAATACATGACAAGGCTTGAAATTGCCAAAACTTTAGTATACATAGGCAATGGGTTAGGCATGGATTTTTCTGATTATAAAGCAATAAATTACAGTGATATAAAAGAGGTTTCTGATAATGAGAAACCATATATATACATAGCTGCAAGTAAAGGCTTTTTAAAAGGAGACGGGCTAAGTTTTAAGCCTTTTGATTATTGTACATATCAAGAAGCCTATATAATGCTTATGAGATTGTATAATCTATTATAATAGCTAAAGATATCTTCTTTATTTAATAGCAAATTTGTGATACAATGGTAAAAACAAACATTAGAGGGTGGATTATGTTTGACTTAAGAAGTATTGTAATAGGCCTTGTATTGATGCTTAAGAAATATACTTGTATAAATCTTACTATTTATGAAGAAGCAAATGAGGAAGATTATAAAAACGGAATAATGGTACTTCCACTAATAGGACTTGCCGTTGGCTTTGTTGCCTTTATTATTTCTTCTTTCAGGTACATATATGATGGATTTTTCTTAAGTTCTGTTCTACTTTTATATTATTGCCTTATAACTAAGACCACTAGTATAAAGGACCTGTACAGGACTCTAAATTATTATATAAAGCCTTCAAATCAAACTGAGCAAATATCCGGCATTGTTGGAATTGTAATAATTTGCTTATTATACTTTTCACTCTTTAGGATTGTGCCGGTAACTTCTTTGATTATTATGCCTGCTGCAGGGTTTTCAAATCTTATTATACTAAGCAAGCTTATAAAAAGAGATTTGGATAATACTTCAATATTGAAGTATTGTGACAAGTATCATGTAATAGCTTCCTTTG
>CAZTML010000334.1:0-1553 GCA_964614935.1 uncultured Clostridia bacterium
CTATGAATAAGCTGCGAAGCAGCGTGTCATTCTGAACCGTAGGTGAAGAATCTCATCCTTTAAAAGATGAGATCCTACGTTTTACTCAGGATGACAACCTATTTAAAATTCTCCACTATAATTATAGAACCTAACTTAGTTGCAAAGTCAAATTTCTTGATTTCTTCCAAAGCAGTATCAATATTTTTTCTTTCAGCTTCATGAGTGATAAACACTAGCGGCACAGTATCGTTGCCGTTTTTTTGTCTTTGAACAACAGAATCCAAACTTACCTCATTCTTCCCGAAAATACTTGCTATACTTCCAAGAACCCCAGGTTTATCAATAACTTCCAAGTTGATGTAATACTGTTTCAAGCCTTTGTTTGCAATAACAAGCTTACTCTCACCTTCACCTGCACTATGGGACAGGTCCGGATTATTAACAATATGCATTATATCTCCCAATACAGCACTTCCTGTAGGGAGAGAACCGGCACCCTTACCGTAAAGCATTACTTCACCAACAGCATTACCCTTTAAAAATACCGCATTAAATTCATTCTTAACTGTTGATAAAGGGTGGCTAGCAGGAATAAAGGAAGGATGAACACTTAACTCTAATTCGTTTCCTTTTCTAACCCCTGAAGCCAATAGCTTAATATTATATCCTAATTCCTTTGCATAATTGATATCCTCTTTGGATATCTTGGTGATACCTTCCTTTGGAATATCCTTAATATAAACTCTTTGTCCAAAAGCCAAAGTAGACAATATTGACAACTTGTATGCCGCATCATCACCATCAACATCAGAAGAAGGATCAGCCTCAGCAAAACCAAGTTTTTGTGCTTCCTTAACCGCCTGGTCATACTCCCAGCCGTTTTCAGTCATTTGAGTTAGAATATAATTAGTAGTTCCATTTATGATTCCAGAAACATAATCAAATTCATTAGCGCAAAGATTATCCTTTATAGTATTTAGTATTGGAATTCCACCGCCAACACTTGCTTCGTACATTAGCTTAACACCATTTTCAAGAGCCAAGGCTTCCAGTTCTTCTCCATGACTAGCAATAAGAGCCTTGTTTGCAGTTACAACATGCTTTTTATTCTTAAGGGCTGCCTTAATGTATTCATAGGCAGGATTGATTCCCCCAATTAATTCTACAATTATTTCAGATTCCTTGTCATTTAATACCTCATAAGCATCTGTAGTATATACTTCCTGAGGTAAATTTACATTCCTTTTCTTATGGACATTGTTAACAAGGACTTTATTAATAACTAACTCTTTATTCAAAGTTTTTACTACTTTGCTATTGTTAAAATCTATAATATTAATAAGCCCTGATGCTACAGTTCCCATGCCTAATATTCCTAATTTTACTTGCTCCATTTCTTCCTCCTAATGTTCTTAATTCAAATACACATGTCTTTTAAACAGATACCACATAATATAACATAAGTTTCAGACAAGTTCAACTAAAAGTTTTTAATTATTAAGAATATCTCATTTATCGCCACAGCCCTAGTCATTTCGAGTCGCAAGCTTTTGTAATTCTGAACCGCAGAC
>CAZTML010000335.1:0-1551 GCA_964614935.1 uncultured Clostridia bacterium
GGATATGAAAAGTGCTGATTATAATGACTGGATAGCTTCAGCTGAGGAAGAACTGATTAATTTAATGAAAAAAACGCAGAATATAGCAATAATAGGATTTTCCATGGGTGGTATGATTGCTGTGCATTTAGCTTGTAAATATAGTATATATACTATAGTAACTATAAATACACCTATATATTATTGGGACCTAAATAGGGTGTTTTTAAACATTAGAGACGACTTTAAAAATAGAAAGTTTACTAACATTAAGAGATATATAAAAGCTAAAAATGCTTCCCCTATAATTTCTATGTATAATTTTTTACGACTGTTAAATAACACTAAACCAAAGCTAGCTAATATTAAGTGTCCATTTCTGGTATTGCAAACTAAGGATGATGATACTACAAAATTAAAAAGTGCAAATTACATATATGACAATATTCGCTCTACTGAAAAGCGGATAAATTTATATGACAAGGGTGGGCATTTAGTGCTACTAAGCCCTTATAAAGAAAGGGTAATATTAGATATTGAAAATTTTTTAGAAGGGTGAATGGTGGGGGTGCCAGGCACCTCTTTCTTAACTTATTGTGATTGGGGTAAATAGTTAGCATTTAGAATTATTGAATTAATTGATTAGAATAGGTAAATAAAAGCAAAACCCCTTTTATTTGTTATTTATTAACTCATAAAGGGGGGGTTGTATATTTCGGTCTATGCTACATGTGTTTCTTGCCCTTTGTCTATTTGTATTTCTGCCTCTTTTTCCAATGAAAGAATTTTGACAGGGCAATTAACTACACAGGTAGAACATTTAATGCAGTCTATATTATCAAGCTGGTTATTATCTGAAAACTCTTTGTAAGGTTCTAATTGAAACGGACATACCTTGGCACATTTACCACAGCTTATGCACTTATCTTTATCTGAAATAGTGATTTTCTTTTCAGTTTTTTTAGTAATTCCAAGTTTTCTACCTAAGGCATGAGATAACTTCTGCATGGTTCCCATAGGGCAAAATTGACACCATGTTCTTGAATTTACAAAGATTGCAAGGCCACCGCCTACAATTAAAACCATTAGGTAAGTATTAGAGAACAAGGCGCCTATCTTATCCAAGATATCATAAGTACCCCAAAACTGAGATATGGATATGATTTTTTTTATAAAATTAGTCATAAAAAATATAAAAAAAGCGATGATGAAGGGTTTTGATTTAAAAAAGCTCGGTATTTTCTTGTTTTTACTGATAGGCAAAATTATCTTATCAAATAAGCTGCCGTGAAAGCAGATGTTGCCGCACCAATATCTACCGTTAAAAAAAGATGTAATGGTTAAGCCTGCCATTACCAGTAATACTATCAATCCTAACTTAGGTTCCCATAAACCGCCAAGAGCAATTAATACTGTTGCTATCCAACCATATTTTCTTACGGGATTAAAAATTCTGTTAGCCTTAATATAATAATTTTTTTTCTGTTTCTGCATTTTTTCCTCCCAAAATTAACATATCCTTATTATTGTATGCAATAAAAATATTTGTTTCTGTGATTCAATCACATAGGT
>CAZTML010000336.1:0-1549 GCA_964614935.1 uncultured Clostridia bacterium
GTCATTGTTATGAATACAACCCCTACGAAGCGCGAACTTAACTAAGGGTTGTTAAAAACACCCTGACAATGTTGTAAATTTCTAATATAACTTAGGCAGTAGCCAATGAAACGGGAACTGACACTCCTAATTCTTGTAGTTTTTTAACGTAATAGTTAGCTTTCTTTTCAGTATTAAACTTAGTATAGTAGTCGCTACCTAAATTTTTATAAGGAACATTATCCTTTAACATGTGGTATATAGCGATTAGCATAGAATGCGCAACTGCTACAGTAGCTCTGTTAGCTCCACGCCTGACGACTAAACGTTGATACTGAGCATAGAAGAAACTTTCTTTATTGGTTTTAGCAGATTTAGCACACTGAATTAAGATGCTTTTTAAGTGCTTACTGCCTTTGTTAGTTTTACCGCTTTTGCGTTTGCCTGCACTTTCATTATTGCCAGGACATAAACCTGCCCATGATGCAAGGTGAGCTGCAGTAGGAAATCTACTCATATCGATACCTATTTCAGCTAGAATAACTTCGGCACTGCGCTTGCCAATACCAGGCAATTCATCAAGCTTTTCAATGGCATCTTCATAATCTTGCATTTCGCTATTTATGATGTCATCGAGATCTTTAATGCGTCTAGACATATCATCTATATGGTCTAAGATCGCTTGAACTAACTTTTTTTGGATTGGCGTTAATACTCCATCCATAGCTTTAAGAAGAGTAGGTATCTTGTCTTGCATAGAATAATGAATTAAATCCCCAATATTATCGGGTGTTACTTCTCCTTCTATTGCTTGATTTAGTAATTTACGGCTGCTAACTCCAGTTAAGTCAGAAACATATGAGCTTAATTTAATGTTAGCGCCTTCCAGAGTCTTTTCTAAACGGTTAATCTCTCTGGAACGCTCTTCGATAAGACTTTTACGGTAGCGAACGACTTCACGAAGTTCACGTTGTTCTTTGTTTGGAATATAGCTTGACTTCAGCAACCCATGTTGAAGTAAATCAGCAATCCATTCTGCATCTTTTGCATCGGTCTTGCGACCGGGAACATTCCTCATGTGATGGGCATTAACTACCATAACATCAAGACAAAGTAACTCAAAAATGTTGTAGATAGGTTTCCAATAAGCACCCGTGCTTTCCATTGCAACCATCTCACAACCATTTTCAACGAGCCAGATTCCTAGCTCTTTGATACTGCTGGTTAAAGTATCATACTTACGAAGCTCTGCTTTTTTCCCGTTTCTAAAGCAAGCTACGATAAGCTTTTTGTGAACATCTATACCACAACAACGCTCATAAACTGTTTGCATAATTTTCTCCTTATATGCTATGAATTTTATGGCGCTACTCCTATTATATTAGCTACATTGCTATACGTCTTTCAAAGACAATTCGTGGTTCTGCAATAGGAGTACTCTCAAATTCTGAGTCGACCTCTATGTGACAATGACAATCGAACTCATGCCATAAAATTATTATAGTCGTCAACTTTAAGGAGTGCAATAGTATTCGTTTATCGTGGTGTGGGTAACACGTGATAATTCTGA
>CAZTML010000337.1:0-1544 GCA_964614935.1 uncultured Clostridia bacterium
GGTGGAGTTTTTGTGATAAATGTAAATGATCTATCCTGATAAACAGTTAATACTACTGGTATAATCATACCTGCTTGATCAGCTGTTCTTGCATTAAATTCTTTACAAAATCCCATAATATTCACACCATGAGGTCCTAACGCCGTACCAACCGGTGGAGCCGGAGTAGCTTTACCTGCTGGTATTTGCAGTTTAACTATAGCTGTGACTTTTTTAGCCATATGTGCACCTCCTTCATCGTATAACGATGTTATATTGAAAAGTTATTAAACTTTCTCAATCTGATCATAATCAAGCTCGATAAGAGTTTCTCTTCCGAACATTGATACAAAAGCTTTGATTTTTCTTTTTTCTTGACTGATACTTTCTATAGTACCAACAAAATCTTCAAATGGTCCTTCTTTTACCTTAATTGTGTCTCCTGTTTCAAGTTCTATTACCGGAAGTCTTTCAATTACACCAAGCGCTTTTACTTCTTCATCTGTCAATGGAACTGGTTTTGATCCAGGACCTACGAAGCCTGTTACTCCCCTTGTGTTTCTTACAAGATACCAAGATTCATCGGTCATTATCATTTTGATAATTACATAAGAGGGGAACATTTTTCTTTCTTTAACTTTCTTCTTGCCGTCTTTTACTTCTGTAACTTCTTCAACCGGCACCTTAACTTCAAATATCCTATCTTGCATCTCTCTGTTTTCAACAAGCTTTTCGATATTTGCCTTTACTTTATTCTCATGCCCCGAATATGTATGAACCACATACCATCTTGATCCTTGCGACTCTTGTTTCATACTTTACTCCTTTTAAACAATAACTGAAAGTAAACCTTTAAACAGAAAATCTAATCCCCAAATTACTACAGTCAATGCTAAAGTTGTAGTTAAAACAACTATAGTATAATTTGATAATTCCTTTTTAGTAGGCCAGTTTACTTTTTTCAACTCTGCTTTAACACCTTTAAAATAAGATTTTACTTTTGATGTTTTAGTTTTATCATCTCTATTTGACATTACTGCACCTCATTATTTTGTTTCTTTGTGAAGAGTATGTTTCTTACAGAACTTGCAATACTTGTTCATTTCAATCCTCTCAGGATTTTCTTTTTTATTTTTTTCTGTATCATAATTTCTTTGTTTGCACTCACTGCAGGCTAGCTTAACTGCCACTCTCATTTTTTACACCTCCAAGAACCTTATTTTCATAAGAACCCATTATCTTAATTAAGATATCACAATTCAAACTTACTGTCAATATTTTTTTAACATTGATTTGCCATTGAAATTTAACAGTTAATTAATACGTTTCACTTAAAAAAAAAGCTCCTGCCCCAAGCAAAAGCTTTTCGTGACATACTACCACTACTTATAGCTATCCCCGTGTGCCCCACGGTTTTTCTTAAATAGCAATTTATTCTACAATAATTAAAATCATTTGTCAATAAAAATTTTCATAGAATTTACTGCACTCTTGTTAAGCGATAATTTTAGTAACAACTCCTGAACCAACTGTTCTTCCGCCTTCTCTGATAGCGAATCTTAATC
>CAZTML010000338.1:0-1513 GCA_964614935.1 uncultured Clostridia bacterium
CGGCAATATTAGAAGCGGTTGAGGACTGTGTTAAACAGGCTGGCGGTAATGTGGATGATTTAAAAGTTGGTAGTGGTTCTAATACTGAAGAAGAAAAAGAATTAGAATTGACAACTGATATAGTAGTTGTTGGTGCTGGTGGAACTGGTTTAACTGCTGCAGCTTCGGCTTATGAAAATGGAGCCAATGTAATTGTTTTAGAAAAGCTTGCAATAACTGGTGGTTCTACAGCTTTATCGGGCGGTAGTATTGCAGCTACAGATACTAAATTCCAGCGTGAATTAGGTATTAGTGATACAAAAGAGTCTTGGATGGAACTTTGGAAAGAGCGTCAGGCAGCAAGCAATACAGATAGTATTTATCCAGACTATGATGTTGTAGACAGATTTATGGATGAAGCTGTTATAACTACTGAATGGCTTGTTGATTATGTTGGGCATGAATATGGAAACATAGGCGGTTATGGAGTTGACCCTGTGTTAAGACTACATAATCCTGCAGAAGTAGATGGCAAAAGAGGTGGAGCAGCAGTTATACAAAGCATTGAAAACTTCGTAAGAAAAAACAAGATAGAAATTATGACTGAAACTAAAGCTATCGAATTAATTACAAATGATAGTGGAGATGTAATTGGTGTTGTGGCTGAAGGAAAAACTGGTAAAATAACAATTAATGCAAAAAAGGTTATTTTAGCTGCAGGTGGATTTGCTAAAAGTGATGAAGTTTTAGAAAGGCTAGCTCCTAAGCTGGCAGGAACAGCTTCATTAAGTGTTGCTTCAGCAGGAACTACTGGAGATGGAATATTGATGGCAGAAAAGGTTGGAGCGGTTTTGTATGAAGAACCATGGAGCATAGGCTTATCATTTGCTGCTAAGGTAGATGGAACAGGTGGATTAGCATGGGACTGGACCAAGGTTTATGTAAATGAAACTGGTGAGCGTTTTATTAATGAAGAAATTCATTATTCAATAGTTACAAATAAGGTTGTTGAGCAAGAAACACCTTGGTTAATTTCTGATTCTAGTAATGAGGGTACAGCTGTGCTATTAGAAGCAGGATTATCGACAGGTGAAGTTGTAAAAGGCAAAACTTACGAAGAATTAGCTGAAGCTATGGGTGTTCCTGTAGATGTATTTGCAAAAACAATGGCAGATTACAACGCAGGAGCACAGGAAGGAACTGACGTTCTTGGTAAAGACAGCAACTTCTTAGTACCTATGGAAACAGGTCCATTTTATGCAATGAAAATGTACCCTCAAACAATGGGAACATTTGGCGGCGTAAAAACAAATGAAAACTTCCAGGTATTACGTAAAGATGGAAGTATCATTAATAACTTATACGCTGGCGGAGAATGTGCGAACAAAATACTCTACAATCAAGTTTATATGACAGGAAGTGCAGTACAATTTGCATTAACAAGCGGACGTATATCAGGTGCACATGCAGCACAAAATATAAAATAAATTACTTTCCTCAAAAAGCAATGGGCAACCATTGCTTTTTGCATGAG
>CAZTML010000339.1:0-1511 GCA_964614935.1 uncultured Clostridia bacterium
GACTCCCTGGAGGGTTCAGTGGAAGAAGGGCAGAAAATAGCTAAAGAGCTGGCAATGAGATTAAAGAGTACTATTGCCATAAGCGGAAAGGTAGATATTATTTCAAATGGAAATAAAACATACACTTTACACAATGGTTGTGAAAACTTATCAAACCTAACAGGCACAGGGTGTATGACCTCTTCTCTAATTGCTAGCTGCTGTGGAGTTGAAGGAGAAAGCATCTATGGTGCAATTGCAGGTTTTAGTATAATGTCTATTTCAGGAGAAAAGGCCCTGAATCTTTTAAAACCCGGTCAAGGTCTAGGTAGTTTTAAGGTATATTTGATAGATTCAATAAGTAATTTCTCAGTTGAGGATTTCAATAAAAGGAGCAAGATAAATGAGATTTAATAAAGATGTTAATTATAAGATGTATCTAATATCAGACAGAGATATTTTAAAGGGTAGGGATTTGCTAGTGAGTTTGGAAGAGGCTATTTTAGGTGGGGTAAGTGTAATCCAATTAAGGGAAAAAGACTCAAGCTCTCTAGAATTCTATGAAATGGCCATTAGGGTAAAAAAATTAACCAAAAAATATGATATACCTCTAATAATTAATGATAGATTGGATATTGCCTTGGCTGTAGATGCTGATGGTGTTCATCTAGGTCAGTCTGATCTTCCAGCAAGGGTGGCAAGAGAACTACTAGGCCAAGATAAAATTCTAGGAGTGTCTACTGCCAATGTTGAAGAAGCAGAACAAGCTGTAAAAGATGGTGCTGATTATATAGGGGTAGGGGCTTTATTTCCAACAAAAACTAAATCAAATACAAGGTGTGTGACCCTTGAAGAACTTACTAATATTAAAAATAAGATAGATATACCAGTGGTTGCTATAGGCGGAATAAATGAGAAGAATATCCATTTCCTGAAAAAAACTAAGATAGATGGATGTGCTGTAGTTTCAGCAATTTTAGGGAAAAAAGATATAAAGCAGGCAACAAAAGACTTATTAAATATTTTTTAGATAGAGAACTATAATATATAATTTTGGAGGACAAAAATGATTTCAACTTTTACAGTTATGTTTTTATTAGGTATTACAGTTATTAGCTTTACAATTATTGGTGTAGCCTATAGTAGTGGTAGGTTAGGGACTACAGATGATTTTTTAACTGCAAGGGGAAGTACAGGAACAAGGATATTATCGGCCACCTTCCTAGCATCCTTTTTAGGAGTCTTTATTTTGTTTACTCCCCCAGAGGCTGGATCAATAGGTGGAATTACAACCATTATTGGATACGGAATTGGTGTAGCAAGTCTGTATATAGCCTTCCTTGTTATAGGACCTAAAATCAAATCCTATCTCCCAGAGGGAAGTACCTTAAATGATTTTGCCCAAAAAAGATATGGGGCAAAAATGCATCTTTTAACAGTCTTATTATCACTATTTTATATGTTTGTTCATTTAGTAGCTGAGCTTACTGCCATAGGTTTAGTAGCCTACCAGCTATCAGGAGCCCCCCTAT
>CAZTML010000340.1:0-1509 GCA_964614935.1 uncultured Clostridia bacterium
TGTCATTAGGATTTAATGTCATATCAAGTTTATCATATGTTGTAATAGGTACTATCTGCCTCATAAAAGCATCATGCAAATACTCCTCATCAAGCAATTTATAATCTTTTTTATCTACTATGATACAAAAAGGAATCATAGGGTCACTTTCCAGCAATGTTATCCTGTTCTTCTCAGGAAGATTATTTAAATAATTCTCACCTGTATTATAGTAAATATCATTATCATCCAAATATTTTATCAAGCTCTTTGGATGATATACTTTATTACTTTCTATACCTTCAGCTATTTCCGCCAGCTGGAGTTCTTGATTATTTGCATGAAGCACTTCTTTATCCAAAGCCTCAATCTTATCATCAAATGTTTTTATTAATACCGAATTATCAAACATTAAATTCTCAGGTATATCATACAACGATAAAATTTTGCTACATGTGTCTTTATCATCGTTAAAAATCTTTAATTTTTCACTTAACTTTTTATATTGATTGGATAAATTTGTTTCTAATGATGCAATTTCAAGATTTTCTTTTTGTATTTCTTCTACTCTACTTTTTATTTCAATTATTCTTCCCCTACAGGAGTCAAGATCCGATAAAGCCTCAGTCTTATTCTTTATTAACAAATTTCTAAAATTGCTTAGTTCAGTATCATCTGTTTCTTCCAGCAAGTTTCTTGAAAATTCAGTATCAAGCTCAGCAAATACATCCTTTTCATAATTCTTGAAAGAATCAATGCTATTTTTAAGTTTACCTTCTGTATATGAGAATTCATTAAGCCTTTTCCTGTTTTTTGCTAATTTTTCTGATAACTTTGATACTCTGTCTTTGTTATTAGAAATATCTCTTTCTATATTTTCTAACTCTTTCTCATAATCGCTCTTTCTATTACTATAAATTGTGTTCAAAGAAAACTTTAGTGATTTAAGCCTATCAGCAAATGATGTATCACTTTTAATATTTTCTTTCTGTATTAACAGACCACTTATTGTTCCATTCAGCTCATTGTATTTATTATATATTATTGAAGCTTCCTGAATATTTTTCTCTTTAGCTTTTAAACTAAGTGCTTCTTTTGTTTTATTAAGCAAATCATTATATTCTTTTTTTACATCTCTGTTTTCAAGATATTCTTCTTCAGCATCATGATATTTTTGAGAAAGCTCTTCTTTTAAAATGTGATTCATTTGCTCATTTAGTTCATCTTTATCATATGCAATATTTTCAAGTTCAATATCAAGGTTATTTATTTCAGAACCTAATGAACTATGCATAAGATTTAGTTCTCGCTTAGATTCATCAAAGCCATCCAAGGCCTCACATACTTTTCCCAGGGACTCTTCTAATTTAATATGCTCATTAAAATAATCCTTAATGTTTTTTTGATCATTAATATATTCCTTGTTTCTTACGGTATTTACCACTAATCCTTCAAAAAGTTCATATATCTGTACCTCCTCATTTCCTGTTGACTGAACAACCTTTTCTACAGTTTTAATTACCCATTCAT
>CAZTML010000341.1:0-1499 GCA_964614935.1 uncultured Clostridia bacterium
ATAAATCCATTTGAAGTATTGCTTCTTCTATATTCATAGGCTTTATTGCAAAGCGTTTGGTTTTTACTACTTTGAATTCTTCCTCATCCTCATCGTCCAAAGGTTCAATGTTTTCAAATTTTATAGAGTCATTAGACTGTCTCTTACTTTGAAGTTTTGTTTTATGTTTCCTTATCTGTTGTTCTAAAGCTTCTACTGCTTCATCTATAGCATTGTACATGTCATCAGAATATTCTTCAACACGTACGATCCTGCCATTGAAAGGAATAGTAACCTCTACCTTATGAATTTTCTTTTCAATACTTAGTACAACCTTAGCTTCAATGTCTTGTTGAAAAAATTTATCCAGCCTCCTTAACTTTTTAAATGCTGCTTCTCTCAATGCATCGGTAAGTTGTAAATTCTTACTATAGATAGATATTTTCATTTAGTCAGCCCCTTTCAAGTATTTATTAATATATATTTAAATAATACCCAATTATGAGGAAATTAAACAGAGTATTTGAAAATGGATAAAAAAAGACAACCCTTTTAGGTTGTCTGGATTTACTACATGAGATTCTTCAACTATGGTTCAAAATGACCATTTTTTGAATAACATTTACTCCGCACTGAAGGCAGGTTTTCTTAGCATCATTTTCTTAAAGTTTGATGAATATTCAAATACTGCAATGTACTTGTCCACAAAGCTTACTATCCATGCCTCTTTTGATTTTGGGACACCAAATGGAAACATATGACCCTTAATAATATTTTCTTCTTTTTTATTTAAGTTAAAATACTTAGATGCATTTTCAAAAGCTACTAGGGGGTGAGATATTGCATGTTTTATTGAATCTGTAATAATTCTTAAGGAAAAACATTTTTTAAATTTATATAGAAAAAAGTCATGGAGCAGGGCTCCCCTTATTGTCGATTCCCAGTCTAAGCCTCTTTTATATGCCATTTGATAAGCAAAATAAGCAACTTTTACAGAATGGTCATATACACTTTCATCATGATGCTTAATGTTTTTCATTTGTTGATATTCTTCATGTTCGATGATAGGAAGTGCTATTTCCATAAATCTATTATCAAAATATAACATTAGTCCACCCTTTACTGTTTTGTTGTTATAGAATGCATGGCGACACACCTTAGTATACGGTCACACGTTGAGGGTCATATTATCAAGGAATGTCCCTGTACTTGGATAGTCCCTGGGGGTAGATGAATATCCCTCAAATAACAAGCATAACACTTTTACATACTATAACGAAATTTCAAAAATTGCAAGATAAAGTTTAAAAAAAATTGTCATTCTGAACCGCAGGTGAAGAATCTAATTACTTAAAAGATGAGATCCTTCGCTTACGCTCAGGATGACAGCGTAGCAATATGTAAAGCCGGTGATAAATCACCGGCTAATTTTTTCTATGTCATTTTTTATCTGTATTGAGTTCCTATATAAGCCGCTGGATTTACCAGGGAACCGTATTTTCTTACTTCAAAATGCAAAT
>CAZTML010000342.1:0-1488 GCA_964614935.1 uncultured Clostridia bacterium
ATTTTACGTTCGCAGATGCAATATAAAACATCATTCATACTTACAGCAATAGGACATTTTTTGGTGTCTTTTTCAGTATTTATAGGTATATATTTTATGTTTTTACGATTTAATAGCATTGAAGGGTTTGCATTTTCAGAAGTACTTATATGTTTTGCCACATTACTTACATCCTTCTCTCTTGCAGAATGCTTTTTTCGTGGATTTGATACATTTCCAGGAATTATTTCAAACGGTGAATTTGACAGGATAATGGTTCGTCCCAGAAATGAAATACTTCAGGTTTTAGGTTCACGCATAGATTTTGCACGCATTGGACGCTTCATGCAGGCAATTATTGTGTTAGCTTACGCAATTCCTACAAGCGGAATAATATGGACAGCAGATAAAATATTTACATTATGCCTAATGATAATTGGAGGCACATTTTTATTCGCAGGACTTTTTATTATATATGCAGGCATTTGCTTCTTTACAATCGAAGGCTTAGAGTTTATGAACATATTTACAGATGGTAGCAAGGAATTTGGGAAATATCCTTTATCTATTTATGGCGAAGGAATTTTAAAATTCTTTACCTTTATCATTCCCCTTGCTCTAATTCAATATTATCCCTTATTATATCTGATTGGAAGAACAGATAATATATTGTATATGTTTCTACCTGCATCCGGTATCTTATTTTTGGTTCCAAGCTATATGTTTTGGCGATTTGGAGTAAAACATTATAAATCTACCGGATCATAGAAAAACCCTCGACTCACAACTTTATTCATAATAATTCACCATAGATAGGGTATCAACCTCCATTTTACAGTTTTTTTATACTCTGCGTAACCATCCAGTCCTTTGGTCAGAACATCCTCTTCGTTTTCTATTCGGCTTTTTAGTAAGAATGGGTAAAGAAGCATAATGATGAATCCATACCATGAGCCTAATGATAGAGATGACATAACAAAAATTAAAATTGATGCTGTATACATAGGATGACGGACTATTTTGTATGGACCATAATCAATAAGTTTTTGATTTTCTTGAATGTTGACAGTTCGAGAAGCATATGCATTTGTCTTTAAAACGCAGGCAAAGATACCGTATCCAATGATAACCAGTAGGAAAGAAATATTAACTATAAGCAATGGTACATTTGACCAAGCAAATCGATAATCAATACCAGGTAACATATAGCCTATAAGTATAAGCGGTGTCGTAAGGCTCATAACCTTTTTTTGCTCTTTTTCAGTCTCCTTCATATTAATTCTTTTCTCTAATAATTCCGGTGCTTTTATAAAAAGAATTATTCCGAATACTGTCATAGGCAAAAAAAGTACTGCCATGAAAACCCATGCATTCCACCAGTCAAATGTTCCTGCAGATGCAAATAAAATCAGTCCTACACCTATAAGACCGCCTAGAAATTTTATAAGAGTTTCTCTTAAAAGCTCTTTCTTGTTCATTCCCTACCCCCTACAAGATTAATTTTTTATA
>CAZTML010000343.1:0-1482 GCA_964614935.1 uncultured Clostridia bacterium
GTCGATATACAGATGGCTTCACCAAGCTAAATAAATATGAGAAATTTGGAGTTAAGGAATATTGGATTGCAAATCCTAAGACCGAAATTATTACAATTTATAATTTTGAAAATAATACAATCATCGAATTTACTAAATCAGAAATACTCGAATCTTCATTATTTAGTGATTTAAAAATAAATCTAAGGAATATATTTTTATAGTACCCTCAAGCCCTTTTGTTACAAGGGGTATAAGGTTTTTTCTTTTTTGTCTTTCAAACAGAGGTTTATTGTATAATACAAAAAGTATTATAAATCAAACATTTTTCCAATACAATAATTCGATGGGCAAGGAAAACATTTGCTTGAATCTGAGTTCCTTATATCCAATAACAGAACAATAATCACTATGCTCCTTAAATAGTATGTTGTCATCACCAAATATATCTTCCGTGTATCTCTTTGGAAACTTAATTTCTATTTTATACAAAGAATCTACCTCTTCTAATATAGAAACTGTCTCTCCCCTCTCAAGTATAAGGCTACCTTTTGTAAATATATCATTCAATAATTCAGACTTTTTATTAATAAAAGCAATCCTATTTCCATCATTATATCTTTTATACTGAATTAAGCTCTTTGTATCCCTTTCCAAATCATGGTGTAGCTTTGTTGCTTAATATTATGTTCTATACACCAGGATTTAACAGATTGACCGCTACTACGACACTCTCGTATTATTTCAATCCACTGATTTAGTTTAATTTCACGATCTACCTTTTGAATATTCATAGTCTACTCCTCTAATTAAAGTTTTTAGAGCTACTTGAAAAACTTGAAAAACTTTAATTACTTCAATTTAGACTATTAGCTCATCACTTTTAAAGTATTACCATACGCTTTATTATCGAGCGCTTACAGATAATTTTTTTCATCATATTCTTCTTCAGATCTTTTTTTCCTTTGATTGTACATAGTTATAGATATGTTCCTACATAAATTTTAATAAAAGACTTATGTACTACATCTTCTGCTAAGAATTCATCTTTTAGAATATTGTTTGCGACATAAAACATAAGATTTTTATATTTATTATATAGACCTTCAAGTTTCCGGTCTTTTGACTTATTACCAAAAAACATAAAAATATACCCCCCAACCCGTAGCTTTGGCATGGCGTTTTATTGCTTCATGGGCTATTTTTCTGACTCCCAGATTATAGTATCTCATGGAATAGAATCCTTTAAACAAAATAAAAGCAGATGATTAGTTTAATAAATGGAGATAAGTTTAATAAGTATCTTTTCATAAAAGTATTATGTTTACTTTATAAATTCTATTAGATAATTCAATGTATCTTCATATTCAGAAATTAATTCAACTATAAGTTCTTCTTGGTCGATAGCTCCAGTTATTTTCTGTGATAAATCATTTAGTTTAGCCCCCGTAAGCATTGGGATATTGTCATACCCGTGGAGAGAGTCTATATTCATTATCTTAA
>CAZTML010000344.1:0-1468 GCA_964614935.1 uncultured Clostridia bacterium
CTACTTTTGGTATTATAAATGAAATTGCACTAGCTGCAATAGCCTTTAGCATTGGAAGTGAGTTTTTGATAAAGGATATCAAAAAATCTGGAAAGGATATAATGATTATCACTGTAGCTGAGGTATTTGGGGCTATTACACTTGTATTTTTGGTCACATTTTTTATATTTAAACAGCCTCTTGAATTTAGCTTGGTAATTGCAAGTATGTCCGCAGCAACTGCACCGGCAGGAATATTAATGGTTATAAGGGAATTAAAAGCTCGAGGTCCTTTGGTAAATACCATATTACCGGTTGTTGCCATTGACGATGCACTTGGTATAATGGTATTTAGTGTAGCATTATCTATAGCTAAGATTACATCAGGTGTGGGAACTTTCTCATTGTTTCAATTAATTTGGGCTCCTTTATATGAAATATTAGGTTCATTAGTACTAGGTGGTATCTTAGGATTTGCCTTAAGTTATATAGCACCTAAAGCAAAAACACGTGATGAATTATTATGTATAGTACTAGGTTTTATATTGATAGGTACCGGAGTATCAAATCATTTAGGTTTCTCTGCATTATTAACATGTATGATGATTGGTGGAGTATTGATAAACTTAATGCAAAATGCAAATAGAGCATTTAATCTTATTAATGAATTTACACCACCAATAAATTTACTCTTTTTTACATTAGCAGGTGCAGGTCTGGATATAAGTGTATTAAGTAAGGTTGGAATATTAGGATTTGGGTATATAATAGCTAGGGCAGGCGGTAAGATAATAGGTGCAACTTTAGGTGCCAAGTTTGTAAAAGCACCTGCTAAGGTTACTAAATATTTGGGTATGAGTTTATTAACTCAAGGTGGTATATCTATTGGTCTATCAATGATAGTTGCCAGGGAACTACCCCAATATAGCGAATCAATTATAACTATAATCTTATTTAGTGTACTAGTATATGAAATAGTAGGACCGATTTTGGCAAAAATAGCAATTCAAAAGGCAGGAGAAGAAAACAGAGCATTAAAACATAAGGTAAAAGATCAAATTAGCCTAAATAATTGAAAGGATAGGTGATAGAATGAATGTATTATTTATTGTTCTTAATGAAATGGAGTATCTAAATGATATATTAGACAGGTTTGTTGATATAGGTTTAACAGGTGCAACCATATTAGATAGTCAAGGAATGGGTTCTGCAATTTATAATAGTGGTAGAGGTAATAGCCCGATTTTTGGATCAATAAGAAGCTTTATGGATAATGCAAGACCATATAACAAAACAATATTTACAGTAATTGAAGACGAAGAGATGTTGAATGAAGCTATAATGGCTGTTAAAGATATACTGGGTGATATGACTAAACCAGGTGTAGGGATGATGTTTACTTTGCCTGTTGGAAACGTATATGGGATTTAACTTAACATTCCAAGAATTCCCCCACCTCTAAATAACCTTGTTCACCTAAGTGAAAATG
>CAZTML010000345.1:0-1462 GCA_964614935.1 uncultured Clostridia bacterium
CAGGCATTTATTAAAATTTATGACTTGTTACATAAAATTAATGAAAATGATTGTCGCAAAACAAGAAATTTTTTGGTTATAGTATGTAGGAACACATCTATAAATATCTACAATAAAAGGAAAAGAAATCCCGAAGAAGAATATGATGAAAAAATTGTCTTTTTAAATAACGAAAGTGTAGAAAACCTTATCATAAATAATGAAAGCTTTGAAGAACTGAATGAAATAATAAAAGAGCTAAAACCTATTTATCAAGATGTGATTTTTCTAAGATATTCACAAGGCTTTTCTATTGATGAAATATCTCAAATACTTAAAGTTAAACCCAAGACTATACAGAAAAGAATTGAACGTGGAAAAAAGCAGCTTTTGGTATTATTGAATAAAGAAGGTGAATTAGATGGATAAAAAATCCTATGTTACTGATATGGCTTTGGAAGCAATGCTGCAAGCTTCAGCTTCAGATATGGAAGATAATGTGGTAGAGAGTCTACTTGAAGGTTATGATGGAGAAAAACATGAATTTTCCGAAAAACATAAAAATAATATGGAAAGCTTATTTAGACGTGAGCGAAAAAGCCGTATTTATGATAGGACAAAAACTTATGTGAAACGAGTTGCCGTAGTATTTATCCTAGTAATAGCAATAAGCACAATCACTATTGCCGGTGTAAGTGCATGGAGAATAAAGGTCATGAATTTTATTATGGAAATGACACAACAAGATACTAATATTAATATCGACAAAGATGGATTCAAATCAAATAGTTATAAAGATAATGAAATGATACTTAACTATGTTCCTGAGGGGTTTATTCTTGAAAAAAATGAATTGTTGCAGAACAATTACGTATATTATGAGTTTGCAAAAGAACATGATTTTTTTGATTTTCGCACTATGGACATAAATAGTTCATTATCAATTGATACAGAAGATGCTAATGTAAAAAAGATAACAATAAACGAAAGAGAAGCACTTTATAGCGAAAATGAAAATAATAATATCCTTGTTTGGCATGATGAAGAATTAATATATGTTCTGACAGGAAATATAAGTAAGAATGAACTTATAAAAATAGCAAAAAATTTTAAAAAATAAAAAACTTCTAAAAAGCTGTCGCAAAATCCTTTTTAAATTGGTTAATAATAATGAAACCAAATTTAAGGAGGATTTTATATTATGAAAAGAAACAAGCTTATAATTTTTCTTATTCTCACTATGTTGGCTATTAACCTTATGACAATTAAACTTTAGGGGTGATTAAATTGAATACAATTCTTTGAATAATACAAATAGGTATAAAGTTTGTTATCAATTACTAATGTTATAGTGGAGTTCTATCTAAATAGAAATAGCGTGAGGTAGTATCATATGAATGATTTGATTCAAAGATTAGCTATTATTTCCCTTAAATCAATAGTTCAGTATGTTTTATTTGGGGTAATATTTGTAATGTATGTA
>CAZTML010000346.1:0-1453 GCA_964614935.1 uncultured Clostridia bacterium
ATAAGGTTGTTAAAAATCATTGGAATGATATACAAGAAGTGCCTGCAACCTCAGACCTGTCGGATAAAGTCAGCAAATATTTAAAAAACAGGGGTTTTAAATTTTTAGGCTCAACAATTATCTATGCCCATTTACAAGCCACAGGCTTGATTAATGATCATTTAGTTACTTGTTTTAGTTATTAGATACAAAGTTCCTTAAATAGCCTTTTTTATTTGTTCAACCCTTTTCTCAAATGATTACTAAGCAATTTAACAAAAATTATTTGTAATGCCTCATTTATGTGATATAATTAATTTAAATAAATAATACATTTTTATAAGGAGGTGCAAAGTGCAAAACTTTTCATTTAAAAAGATATCTATCGCTGAGTTTGAAAATATAAAAACAGAAACTGGTATAATTTATGAACTCCTTGACGGGCAAGTTGTTATGTCAAGGCCTAATATTCAACATCAACGTCTGTTAACCAGATTAAGCAGTGAATTGCACCAGCATTTTAAAAATAAATCATGCGATACTTATTCAGAAATAGAAATAAAACTTAATGAAGACATTTTGGCTCCCGACATATCTATCATATGCGATGATACTCAATTTACCAACCAAAGATATAACGGTGCACCTACACTAATTATAGAAATATTAAGTCCTTCAAATCAATATAATGACACCTTTATAAAATTAAACAAATATGAAATTTTTGGGGTATCTGAATACTGGATAGTTGATCCTGTACGAGAAATAATTACCTTGTATAACTATGAAAACAAAAAGACCTTAACTTTTTCAAAAGAAGAAACTATACAATCTATCATATTTCCTGAATTAGCAATTGGTTTAAGCAGTGTATTTTAAAACCCATTCCTAAATTTTAACTCCGACTGAAAATAATCAACAATTATAACTATATCATTTTGAGCATCTTCTTCTACAATATAGTAAAAATAATTATATCCACCCTTAGTTTTAGGTTTCTCTACATCTGATACAAGCTTAATTTTCCCATACTCCTTTCTTAAATCAACATATCCAATCATATCCTTCTGACTTATAGGTTTAATGTCTTCTGCTGAATTACATGCAGCAAGGTTTAAGATACAAAAACACATTATTAATATTGATATCGCCTTTTTCATGTGCCTGGCCCCAACATTTTATAATATTTTTTAAGGTAAAAATATATCCTCTAAAGTTACAGTTCAAAAATACTGTTCAATAAGCAACTTTGTAATTCTTCAAAGGAATAACTTGAGTTATTACAACATCATTTTATTAGATATTTTTTTAGTATTAAAACCAAGACTCCGCGACCATCTTGAAGCGTTCGCCTTCTCTTCTTTATCATCACTTTCATACAATGTCCCTAAAAGATCAGCAAATCCACCCAAGCCTCCAACATCGTCAATCAAAGAAATTCCATCCTTATTTAGACAAACCGGTTTATGCTTAG
>CAZTML010000347.1:0-1448 GCA_964614935.1 uncultured Clostridia bacterium
TATAGTTTAATACTAAATGTTTTAGAATAATATGTCAAGATAAGGCAAAAATAAAATGATTTTGACATTGTTTGGCATGATAATTGCATAATTATATTTGTAATGAAAATAGTCTGTTCCAAATGTCATTAATAGAGCAATCTGGTAATATGAAAAGTAGTTCTAAACATATTATACGAGGAGAGGAGATGTTATGGTGAAAGAAATTAAAGATAACACATTATATTTTGATGGATGCAATACAATTGAACTGGCAGAAACTTATGGAACACCCTTATATGTTATGAGCGAAACTGCCATTGTAGAAAAATGTAAAGAAATAAGGGATACATTTTTAAATAAGTATGAAAGAACAAGAGCAGCATATGCTTCAAAGGCATTTTTAACTCTTTCAATGTGCAAGATAATTGAAAGGGAAGGCTTATGTATGGATGTAGTTTCGGGAGGAGAACTATATACAGCTATAAAAGCAGACTTTCCTGCAGAAAAAATTGAGTTTAACGGTAACAACAAATCAATTGAAGAACTAGAACTTGCAATTGATTACAATATTGGAAGAATAATAGTAGACGGCTTTGATGAGCTAGATATTATCGAAGATATCTGCAAGAAAAAGGGTAAGAAAACAAATATACTTTACAGAATAACACCTGGTGTTAAAAGCGACTCTCATGATTACATAGTTACAGGTAAAAAGGATTCTAAGTTTGGTTTTCCATTGGATGATGATATCATCTTCCCTGCGATTGAAAAAGCCATAAATTCACCTCATATAAATTTCTTGGGCTTTCATTTTCATGTTGGTTCACAGCTTCATGACAATAAATCACACTTACAGGCATTAGAAATTGCTTTAAAGTTAATAAAAGATACAATAGATGAATATAATTATGTAATTTCTGAATTAAATGTAGGTGGAGGGTTTGGAATTAAATATACTGATGAAGATGACAAGAAACCTTATGCATATTTCATAGATCCAATGATGGAAAAAATTGAAGAGTTCTCAAAAAAGATGAATATAAGAAGACCTGAAATTGTAATTGAACCGGGCAGAAGTATGGTAGGAGAAGCAGGGATATCGCTATACACAGTTGGTACTATTAAAGATATCAAAGGAATAAGAAAATATGTATCTGTTGACGGTGGTATGACTGATAATATAAGACCCGCTTTATACCAAGCTGAGTACGAAGGCCTTATTGCAAATAAGGCGGATCAGGCAAAAACAGATTTAGTTACTATTAGCGGAAAATGTTGTGAATCAGGAGATGTGTTGATTAAGGATGCATATATGCCATTAGCTGAAAGAGGAGATATACTTGCTATGTTTTCAACAGGAGCATATGGTTACGCCATGGCAAGCAACTATAATAAAAATTCTATACCTGCCGTAGTATTGGTTAGGGAAGGTAAATCAGAAATCATAGTAAAAAGACAGACATATG
>CAZTML010000348.1:0-1447 GCA_964614935.1 uncultured Clostridia bacterium
AAAGTTTGCCGATTTCTTTTTTGACGGACTTATTGCAGATTGGTTTATGCAGTCTAAAATCAATAATTCCTATGATAGTGTGGCAAATGTTAAAAATCAAGTAGCAAGCACCATTTATAAATTACAACAGATGGAAAGTCAAGAAAAATCAAATATTGAAAAATTAGAAAATGAACGGAAGGGAATCATTATCAGCTCGTAGTCTAATCAAATACTTGAAAGGTGGAATTATTCATGGAAAATAAAAGGTCTGATATACTTATAACTATATTAATCTTTGTAGTAACTATTTATTTCGGAGGTATATACATAAATTCATCTTCTCACGGATATCTAGAATCCACGATTTTGTTTTTATCTGCTGTAATCGCAGCCGGTTGTTTTTGGATTGGATATAGAATTAAAAAGTAAGATAAAACAAGGAGAAAAAATGAAAAAAGATTATCTATACATTATAATTGCAGCTTTAATTGTATTTAATATTTTTACCATGAGTAAATTAAACAGTATAGAAAGAACTTTGGATGACAATATTCAGTATTTGAATAGATCACAGGATGATCTCAGACATGAGATTGACTATATATATTCAAATGTTGACGAAAAGCTCAAAAAACAAGCAAGTATACTTGACAGTTTTGATATAACATTTGGGGATGAATTATCTCAAGATTTGACGGTTCCTGTTTCTATATCATTAACACCCAAAGAAAATACAGAGAATCTAAAAGCTGAACTGTTGGTAAATGATGAAAGAAGTCCAATGACAAAATCCGGAACGGCATTTATAGCTTCATTGGATGCAAGTATATTTGACCCTTTTCAAATAAAGGTGGTTTTAATTAATAATGGTATTGAAAAAATAGAAACAATAGATGATTATGATGGTCTATGGCATAAGTATATGCTGGATATACATGCAGATTTTGCAGGAGATACTAAATACAGTTCAGGCAAGTATGAATATAAGGGCGATGTTATCATTTTTAATACTTTTGAACACTCAAATAACAGCGCTGAAAAAATAAGTATTTTAACATACATTAACGGTAAAGTTTCAGATGAACAGGAAGTAAATATACACAGTGGCGATTTAATAAAGCATAGACTAGAGGGTGAAGTTGAACTTTCTGCCAATGATAGAATTGAAATATATGTGAATGTTCAAGATAAATATGGAATAAGTTATAAATATATTGTTAAGGCAGATGAAATAGACAGTGAAGGAAAGATGGTCAGGATGACCCCTGAATGGACAAATGGCAGCATGGTAGAAATCAAAGATATAAACGGCAAGGTTTTAGTTGAGGATAATTTTCAGTAATTTGTGTCATTCCGAACGAATAGGAATCCCATGAACACTAGAAATGAGATTCTTCACCTGCGGTTCAGAATGACAAAGAGATATTCATAGCAATGACATGATTATACTTATGGGTAACAACAA
>CAZTML010000349.1:0-1431 GCA_964614935.1 uncultured Clostridia bacterium
TATTATTTTCGTTATTCATTTGTCTCATCTGCTCCCTTAAATTTTGTTGGCTGTCTAATTTTGCACCATTTTCCCAATTCAATAACTTTTCTTCGTTTTTATTCTTATTGCCAAAATTAAATTTCTTTATAAAATCATCCCTTCAATACGTATTTGAAGATGTTTGTCACCTACAAATATATTATTAACTATTAAACAATAATTATTACTCCAATAATTGTAATATATAAAGGTCATATCCATAAATTCAATTTATTAGCTACAAAATTGGTACATGGCGATTCCAGCAGCAATCGTGAGGTTTAATGAATCAATACGGTCTGTGTGCTTTATGATTACATTTCTTCCTATATTAGAAAAACTAGGATCCAAACCCCTTGCTTCATTTCCAAAAATTAAGGAAAAGCTTTCATTCTTTGGATGTTTTACATCCTTTAATGCGATGGCACCATCAAGCATGAAAGTATACATTTTATGTTTTTCAAATTCTTCATGGTATTTACTAAAATCATCATAGTATTTAAAATTTATTTTAAATAAGGCACCCATGGATGCTCTTATAACCTTTGGGTCAAATATATCAACACCGGGACTTATTACTGCTAAATCATTTAAACCAAAACCTGTTAGTGTCCTAATAATTGTACCCATGTTCCCCATGTTTCCGGGATTAACCAAGACAATATGGGAACCTTCTGAAAGTTGACACTCATATTTATTGAATACACCGACAACATAGCAATTTTCCTTTTGGCTGATTTTATTAATTGCCTTATCATTGATCTCTGTCTTTATATTATATTTTTTGCAAAGATCAAAAATGTCCATTTCAGAATCAACCCTGTAGTTTGAACTTACTAAAACTTTGACTACAGAGTTTAGTTTTGCAGTAATAAGTTCTACTGTGGGAAATATTCCAAAAGCATATGAGTGTTCAAAGTTCTTTTTATATGTTTTGACTTCCATATTCTACTCCTTTAAAACAAGCCTAGGCTTTTAAAACTTTATAATTATTCTGTTAAATATGCATAAATTAATTTTATCGTATTTTCTATTCCGTCAATATGGGTTCTTTCCATACCGTGAGAAGCATGAACTCCAGGACCTATTAGACCACCTTTAATATCATTTCCGGCACTTAATGATGCCGATACATCAGATCCATACATAGGATATACATCAGCGGCATAATTAAGATTATTATCTTTAGCAAGCTTTATTAACTTAGAAGTAATATCATAATCATAGGGTCCGGAACTGTCCTTAACACATATAGATACATCTTGTTCACTACATGCTAAATCTAATCCTATGCAACCCATATCAATAGCAACAAGTTCATCAATATCCCTCGGTATATTAGAACAACCATGTCCTACTTCTTCATATGTTGAAACAATAATTTTTACCTTGTGTTTTGGTTTTGTATTT
>CAZTML010000350.1:0-1395 GCA_964614935.1 uncultured Clostridia bacterium
AGCAGCGTGTCATTCTGAACCGCAGGTGAAGAAGCTCAGTGTCCCACTTATCCCACTTCCTTACAGGTCGTTTAAATCAATTTTTCCTCTTTTCATTCCTACAGATAGGCAAAGGCCTATGAATATCATGTTAACAAGCATGAAGGTACCTCCATAGCTTATAAATGGAAGAGGAATTCCCGTTACAGGCATCAATCCCATGGTCATTCCAATATTCTCAAAAATATGGAACAAGAGCATAGCGGTGATGCCTGTTACTATTAATGAGCCAAACATGTTGGCTGCATTTTTTGCAATTCTTATAAGCCTGTGGAATAAGATTGCATAGAGACATAAAAGAGCTATACCTCCTGCCAGACCTAACTCCTCGCCAATTACTGCAAAAATAAAATCAGTTTCCTTAGTCGGAAGATAGCCTAATTGGTTTTGAACCCCTTTGTACAATCCTCTTCCATACAGCATCCCCGAACCTATGGCTGTTTTAGATTGAATTACTTGGTATCCTGTATCATCTGGGTCTAATTCAGGATAGAAGAAGGTTACAATTCTATCGAAACGATAATCATCTCCTAATGTGTAATCCTCCATTATTTGATAAAAAGCACCGATTCCAATTATAATTAATATTAAGCCTACTATCAAAACAGAAAGTACATATTTTCTATCAATACCTGCAATAAAAATCATTATTGCAATAAAAAATATAAAAACCAAGGCTGTACCTAAATCTGGTTGTATTAAAATCAAAGCCACCGGCACAAAGGCAAAGATTAAAACTTTTAATAATACTACAGGATGATTAATATTGTCCTTATTAAGGTCAATAAACTTTGCCAATGAGATTATAACACCGAATTTTGCGATTTCAGATGGCTGAAAGACTATAGGACCTATGGCAATCCAAGATCTTACATTCCCCCATTCAGAAGCTTTTACGGGATTAATCAAGGTATATATAAGCAAGAGGTTAGTCAGAATATAAATAGGTAGATAAAAGCTTCCATATAAATCATAGTCAATAAAAATTAGCACTAACATAGCAACTAAACCAATGACGAAGGCAAATATTTGGGTTTTTAAATAAGGCCCGCTTCCTGCTATCTTGCTCATTGTGGCACTGTTTATCATTATAAAACCATATATACATAATAATATTGTTGTAATTAACAATATAAAATCAAATCTTTTTATTTTACTTTCTTTTTTAAACATATTTATCTCCGATTTTTAGCAATAAGTTAGTGTCCTTAATAATGACTAGGCTTGACTTCATAGTAGTGACATAGATTATGATGACACTTCATTATACCACATATTAAAACAATTAAAAGCAAATATTTTTCCTGGCTGAGATCAAATCTTATTCCAAATCTTACTGTTCAAATAGTGGGATCA
>CAZTML010000351.1:0-1380 GCA_964614935.1 uncultured Clostridia bacterium
AGCCACTTTTTTATTCTTCTTCATTTTCTTCGTTTCTATACAAAATATATGAGTAAATAACCGGAACAAAAATCATACTGGCTATTATTATGGAAAATACCGGTATCCAATATATTTTTAAAAAGCTGTTAACAAACATCACTAGCCCGCCTATAATCCAAATATATCCTCCTAAACGATGTGTCTTATTCCAATTATCTTCATTGTTTAATGTCCAGGGAATTTTTATTCCAACAGTGTAATTTTGCTTACTTTTAGGCAAATAATTACCTATTACAATAAACAATAAACCAACAAAAGCCGGCACCACCCTTTCTATGGACATATCGTATCCTAATCCCGCAAAAATAGTTATGGGTACTAATGTAACAGTTAGAAAAGGTATGGTAAATTTACCGATAAGCTTTAATACGACTGAAGAATTTGCTTTTTTAGGGTCAGTATTTAATCCGAAATGCGTAATTATATTTAGTCCTGCCATCATTAAAGGAAGACCTATAGTAGCAAATACTTTTGATCCATAATTATCGGGATTTCCATTTATATCCCAATGAATGGGCATTTCATCAGGCAATTTATCGTACATTACTAATGATAAAATTATCGGAAGTAAACAGATTAAAGTGGTAATAATTAATAATTTATCAACTTTATTTTTCTTTTTCATTTTTTCCACCTCCAAACTGAGTGAACCACAACATGACTTCTTCAAAAACTGAAACATTTATTTCATAATAAATAAAATTTTTATACTTGGTTTCAAACAACAATCCTGCTTTTTTAAGCTGTGATAAATGATAGGAAATTGTAGCAGGAGACATATCAAATTGTTCAGCTATTTCTCCAGCAGACATTTTTCCTTCTTTCAGCATTACTAAAATTTCTCTTCTTATTGGGTCAGAAAGCGCTTTAAAAGTTTCTGCAAATCCCACAGTCTCACCTCTTTCTATTTCGAAGTTTCTCTAAATAGAATATACTATGTTTGCAACGAAAAGTCAAGAACTATTTCGAACTTTTTCTAAATAGGATGTCCTTCCCAATAATTTATATTACAGATAATTTGGACAAGTTATTAAAACAAAAAATCCCCTTTCGAGGATTCTTTTCTGGATTTGAGTAATTATATATTTATTAGTATTTTATAAATTTAGAGCCCATAACACCGCAAATGAAGCATTTGTCAGGAACTGCCTTTTCTATGTTCCCGCATACCGGACATAAGTAGTAGAATACTTCTTCGCCTTGGTCTAAGTTATCTAAAGCTTCCTGGTATAATTTTGCATGAACTTCTTCTGCTTTCATTGCAAATGTAAATGCACCTACTGCAGCCTTATTTCCTTCTGCTTCAGCAACCTTGATAAATTCAGGATACATGCTTTC
>CAZTML010000352.1:0-1367 GCA_964614935.1 uncultured Clostridia bacterium
AGAAAAAGAAAAAAGAAGAAAAGGTTACCTATGTACCTGCAGAGCCTTATGTAAGACCAATTATGACCCAGCCTGAATTAGTTACAAAAAAAAAGAAAAAAGATGAATAAAAGCTAAAAAATGTGTCTTTGTATAACCAGACACATTTTTTGATTCTAATTGATAGTTTTTTAATCTTAGTATATAATTAAATGAAATCATTTGCTGACATAGGAGGATGTAATGAACATTTTGATTTTAAACTGTGGATCTTCTTCAATCAAATTCCAAATTGCAGAAATGCCAAAGTACAATGTTATCATACAAGGTAGTGTAGAAAGAATCGGATATGAGGATGCAGAATTTAAGCATTCTGCAATGAAAGAAAAGTCAGTACAGGCTGTAATGAACCATGAAGAAGGAATTAATTTAATAATAAATACACTTTTTAACAGTGATTTAGGCATAGAAGTCAAGGATATTAATGCAATTGGCCACAGGGTGGTCCAAGGAGGAGATAAACAAAATATTTCCGTAAAAATTGATAATGAAGTAATAAATTACATAGAAAGTATAAAAGACTTGGCTCCACTTCATAATCCCAATCATTTAGCAGGGATTTATGCTTGTAAAAAGCTTCTACCTCAAGTGCCTCAAGTTGCAGTATTTGATAATGGATTTCATATGTCCCTTCCAAAATCGGCATATGTCTATGGAATTCCCTATGAATATTACGAAAAATATCGGATTAGAAGATATGGATTTCACGGTATAGCATTTAGAAGTATGGCTGAAGAAGTTGAAAAAATTCTAGATGATTCCCACAAAAATTATAAAATAGTGAATTTAATGCTTGGAAGCGGCACAACGGCTAATGCCTTAAAATACGGCAAGTCAGTTGAAGTAAGTACAGGCTTCACTCCCCATGAAGGCTTGATTCAATCTACAAGGGCAGGAGATATAGATACAGCTGCCATCTTATATTTAATGAAAAAAGAAAACATGACAATAGAAGAAGCAGATGAATTAATTAATAAAAAAAGTGGTTGGAAGGGTCTTTCGGGTATAAGTAACGACATGCGAGAAATATATGATGCTTCAGAAAGTGGAAATAAAAGAGCAAACCTTACCATCGATGCAGTCTGTCACAGATTTAAAAAATATGTTGGAGCCTACAGTGCTATTATGGAAGGAATCGACATACTTGTATTTTCAGGTGGTGTTGGCCAAAATGCTCCTTATATTAGGGAAAAAGTCTGCAAGGGCTTGGAGTACATGGGAATAGAGCTAGACGAGTATAAAAATGAAAATAATACGGGGATAATCAGCAAGGATTCGTCAAAAGTTAAGATAATTGTAGTTAATGCAAATGAAGAAAAGATTATTGC
>CAZTML010000353.1:0-1362 GCA_964614935.1 uncultured Clostridia bacterium
TAAACTCACATAAATTTGGTGCTCATTGTGAATGACCTACCGCTATTTTTCAGAAAAAACAATCTGAAAATAGGGTTAGGGCATCTTTCACCTGCGGTTCAGAATGACACGCTGCTTCGCAGCTTATTCATAGCAATGACAAGGGCTTCGCCCTTGATTTGTGTTATCCTGAGCGAAAGCTATAATAATAATGTTTGATTTAAATAGAACAGGTAGTGTAGTATTCAAGTTTAAATATAACTATTAAATTTGAATTGTTAATCAATCATTAATATGCTATACTTTTTCTTATGTATATAAGGAGGAAGATCATATGGTAACGATAGATACTTTCAAACGTGGTTTTAAAAATGGTATAACCACATTATTAGATTTATTGAAATTATTAGTTCCTGTATATATTGCAGTTCAATTGCTCTCTATATCAGGGCTATTAAATATTATAGCTGATGTTTTTAAGCCTGTAATGTCTGTATTTGGACTTCCAGGAGAAGCTTCATTAGTAATAATTTTAGGATATTTTTTAGGAACTTATGCTTCCTTGGGAGCAATAGCAGCTATCGAACTTAGTGTTTTTCAAGTAACTACAATAGCCATTATGATATCAATATCTCACTCTTTGATAACAGAATCGGCAATAGTTAAAAAGTTGGGTGTAAGTGCAGCTGCCAGCGTGACAGTTAGGGTTTTCTTTTCTTTATTAATGGGATTTTTATATTATAGGTTATTTAGGTGATATTATGAGTGCAATTTATGATATATTTATTAATTTAATAGGTTTTATATGGGGTATTGCAAAAATGCTAATACCGGTTATGATTGTAATAGAAATTTTTAAGGATACAAAATTAATTGACAAAATATCAGAATGGTTTTCTCCTATTTCGAATTTCTTTACCTTAAGTAAAACTTCAGGAGTGTCTCTTTTGTTTGGAATGTTTTTCGGACTTACAATAGGGGCAGGTGCTATAATACAAAGCGTGAAGGACTACAATGTGGATAAAAGAAGTGTATTTTTGATAAGTATGTTCGTATCTGTATGCCACGCTATATTTGAAGATTCATTAATAATGGCAGGCGTGGGAGCAAATGTCCTCCACCTATTAATAGCAAGATTTTTATCTGCAATAATAATAACATTTATATTATCGAGATTAATAAAAAAAGAACCCGAAGATGTTTTAACCATGGACAAATAATGACAGAGGTAATTACAAGGGGACGGCAGGTTGTTGTCATCTTTATGACACTAACCCCGTCCCCTTGTTATTCGTCCCCTCGTCACTCGTCCCCTTGCCATTTCCAGTGTGTCATTTCTATGAATCGAGGGCGAAGCCCTCGTCATTCTGAACCGCAGGTGAA
>CAZTML010000354.1:0-1355 GCA_964614935.1 uncultured Clostridia bacterium
TACCCACTATTTTAACTCTTTCTAGCTTGCTATCCATAATTACAAACCACTCTCCCTCACTCTAATCTCTCTCATCATTTCTGTTGTCATGCTATGACAAGCTCATCGAATTAACTCCTTTAATTGTACCACAACTACTTTATAAGTCAACGCAATATAAGAGAACTTGTTGTCTTGAGTCAGATTGTAATGGTCTTCTGCCATTCGTATCTTAGTCTCATACTCATCAATTAGCCACCCTATCTTTTCTTTTATAGTAGGTCTATTCCCTCTCATCTTCATAAGCCTCCTTCAACACCTCTATCTCTTTAAGGCTTTCCTCATATAACCTCATATATTTTCTAGCAATAATAGCCATCTCTCCTATCCACTCTGGCTCAGGAAAAGCTCTTTCCCAATCATCATGATAGATACGATTCTCAACTTTATCAATGAAATCTCTGTGTTGATGCATCTTTAACTTTGTATCGTCAGAACTCATCTAATCACCCCTTAACACCTTTATTACATCTATCAAATTACTCACTCTCCAATTGAAATCTCATCTCGGCTGATAGGTTGTGGAGCAATTCCCCCCGACTGGTATTCCCTCTAAAGTGCCTATCGAGCTCACCTAAAACCTGATAATTTAACTCACATTTCATACTTACCATATGTTGAAGGCATCCTACTATCTCATCATCACGCAGAATATTCTCCAGTAAACTATTAATCAAATCGAATCGACCTCCTTAATGAGCCACCAAAAAAACTCCTTTAATTTATGTTATCTATAGCGTATTGTATTTCTTCTTCGGTAAATAATTGTCTTTCTAATAAGTTAATTATTTCTTCTTCTGGCTCTTCTGACATGTGTGCATCTTGGATATACCAGTATGCTAAACTACTCCAATCGGCTCTATACTGAACTAGTACTTCTTGAATTATATCATCAGAATAATCTTTACTTTCTAAAAATTGCATTATCTTTAATCTAGACAATCCATTTTGTTCACCAATACTGTCATTTGTTAGTTTAATTGCATAATCTACTTCGCTTTGGAACTCATATTTTTCATTAATAGATTTTTGTATTTCTGGTGAAGCAGGCGTGCTTATAACAGTATTGCTGTTTTCTGAATTACTACACGCACTAAATACAATCAAAATTAATAATAATATTCCAAATATTTTAAGCCATCTCTTCATTTCATTTCCTCCTGGTGCAGTCCTTATCAGTCGTTGGTCTAAGAGTCATCTTTTGTTCCTTTCACTCTCTCTAGTGAGCCATCAAAAAATTGCTCGATACTATTCACCGCTTCCTCATACTTGTCCTTCTCATACTCTAAAGCCTCTTCTTTAGTTTGTAAGAAAAT
>CAZTML010000355.1:0-1354 GCA_964614935.1 uncultured Clostridia bacterium
CATACTCATTAACAAAGCGGTTTCCGTTTCCATCAATCCAAATTTGTTCTGCAGCATCTGCCCAAATACCATCAGTCATAGTTCCTTTAACAGGAGATGACGAAGGCATCATTTGAGCAACTTCCATACCGGTTAACTCAGCACCAATTGCCTGTGCCATTACAATACCATCACCTTCATTGGTCCCCATATTAGTTGATAAGGTTCTGTCTGATAAGTCATCACCCCAATATTGGTCATATGACTTAACCATTGCCGGATTTGCACAATATCCTCCAGTAGCTAGAACAACACCTTTTGTTGTATTTACTGTAATTTGTGTTCCATCTGTCTGTTCAGCTTTTGCACCTACAATTTTACCTGAACCATCTACCAATAATTCTGTACCTCTTGTTTCTGTATAGATAGTCACGCCCTTTTCCTTTGCAACTTTTGCTAAATGAGGTATACGTTCAGCTCCAGACATAAAGCTGTGAGTTCTTGGCCACATAGCGCCAAGTACAGTTCCCGTTCCCGGGATTCCTCCATATTTAGCTTCAGCGCCATAAGAAGAATTAAGCCCTATTTCACCCATCCATTTAAATGAATCTAGTGAACTTGCTGCAAGTGTTCTTGCTAATTCAAGATCTGGAGCAATCCATGAGTTATTATTTAGCTGGCGCAATCCACCAGTATAAATATGCCACATATGTAATGCTACAGAGTCAAAACCTGGCATGTCAACTCCGGCTTCCTTTCCCTTATTTGCAGCGTAGAAAGCATTAATATCAGCTTTTAATTCTGTTAATACTTCTTCCCATTCAGGGTAAACATCAAATTTTAAACTTGGATCTGCAGATTCTAACCCTAAATATTCATCTAATGTTGATTTTTGTGATTTAGTAAGAACCATAACGCTTTGTGCTTCTGTATCAACGGCATTGTAAGCAGCTCCAGCCATCATTGTGTTTCCACCTAATACAGATCCTTTTTCTATCAGGATAACATTAGCTCCTTCTTCAGCTGCCCTTATAGCTGCAGTAAGTCCTGCACCTCCGCCGCCCATAACCAAAACATCAGTATCCCAAGTCTGCGGATCCTTTGGCGTAGTAGCAACCTTGTTTGCTTTTAAAGAGTCAACGTCTAAACCAGCAGCTTTTGCAGCATTAGTAACTGCACCGATTATACCGAAGCTTGATAAAGTAGCTCCTGTAACTGCATCAACAGATAAACTTTGATTTTCAATTATTTGTGTAGGTATACGCTCAAATGCTACTACAGTAACATTGGCAGTTTCCTTATTTTCTGTGAATTCTATATCTGTTATTTTACTGTCCTTTACAGTTATTTTAGCAGTTATTGGACCTTGCATACC
>CAZTML010000356.1:0-1353 GCA_964614935.1 uncultured Clostridia bacterium
AATTACTTTTATTTAGATACGCCTATATTATACCACTAATATTATATATTTCAACAAAAAATTTATTAATGACTTACATCGACTCAAATCTTCAAATCATAGTTACTGTTCACTGGCGAATCGGTAATCCTGAACAAAGTGCAGGATATCATCATTATTCTTTTTAAGAAAGACGTCACTTTTTGTCTAAGAATGAATAATATGATTATAAACTATTTCATTTAATGGAATGGATTATTCATATGAAAGGAATGAAGAATTTGATTAGACAAGATGACGAAAATTATAAACCAATGGTGCCATATATGCCTGCAAATCCAATGCCTGGATACGGATATGTGCCTTATCAAATAAACCCTCGTTATTTTAACAATATAACTGAGGCTTTTGTTCATGGCACTGTATTCCCGGATTTAGTTACTCCTTATTCAGAATCTTTCCAAAGGGGGATGTAAATATGGTGAATTATAACAGAACAAATCAAAGAATGAGTCAACAGCGAGATATGCTGTTAGAAGTACAAAAACTTCAATTTGCAGCTTTAGATATTGCGCTTTTTTTGGATACTCATCCAAATGACCCGGTTGCCTTATATAGGCACAAAATGTACACTGACCAGTTAAAAACTGTCAAGGATGCCTATGAAATGGAATTTGGACCAATGACTATATTCAGTCATGAATACGGTGACACCTGGCGTTATGTAAACGGCCCATGGCCATGGGAATTTTAATCAATATAAAAAGAAAGGAATGATAAATCCATGTTTATGTATGAAAAAAAATTACAGTACCCTGTAAGAGTAACAAATAAAGACGTAAGAATGGCCAAAGCTGTTTTAAACCAATACGCCGGTCCTGACGGCGAATTAAGTGCAAGCATGAATTATTTAACCCAGAGATTCAGTATGCCTTTAAATGAAACAAAAGCAATTTTAACGGATATAGGCACTGAAGAACTTGGGCATATGGAGATGGTGGCTACCTTATTCAAGAAATTAATTGCCGGCGCAAGTAAGGAAGAATTAATTGCTGCAGGTATGGGAGGATATTTTTCAGATCATACTACTTGCCCCTTCTTGGTATCTGCAGACGGTGAACACTGGGATTCAAGATTTACACAGGCGAAAGGAGACCCTATAGCTGATTTATATAACGACATGGCTGCTGAGCAAAAAGCAAGAACAACCTACGAAAACTTAATCCTATTAACCGATGACCCTCTTGTAAAAGATACCCTAAGGTGGTTAAGAGAACGTGAAATAATCCACTTCCAAAGATTTGGAGAAGGATTAAGGCTAGTTGAAGAATATACTACAAGTAAGAGATACTTCTAGATAGTTAAAATCACCTT
>CAZTML010000357.1:0-1348 GCA_964614935.1 uncultured Clostridia bacterium
ATAAATTTCGGTTATGCAAAATTAACCGCTTTAAAGGACAATATGCTTTGTAAAAAAGGTGAATCTATAAATGTCCATGAATTTCATTACAGCAAAAGTACCAACCCTGGAGATTCATTTATTGCCTCAAAACCAGAATCCCACAGAAGTTGGCAGTGCGTTATTGCCGATGGCAGCAAATTTATGGGCTATCCCCACCTGCATTTTTGGGGCAATGTTAGCTTTGCTGTTAATTTTATCGACAAATGTATTGAATACAGTGAATCATGATGATTTCGAAAGTGAATTAGAACTTTAGGGCCTTAATCATAAAAAAAGGTTGTTGAAGGAAAAGTGTATACAGAAATATTGTACTAAAACAGCTGCTAAAAGCAGCTATTTTATACTCTTGAAATGATTGCCTTCATGTGATATTATTAGTAAAAATTAAAAGCCTTTATTTTAAAGGAGAAAGTATTATGAATTTTAATATAGATATAACTATAATAGCTGTAATAATGTTTTTTATTATTTTAATAAGCATTCAATTCACACTTAACAAGATTTTTATGGTCTTACAGGAAATCAAAATGGTCTTGCTAAGAAAAAGAGATAAAAGAGAATAATTTCATACTTTTTAAACCATAATATTCTTATATAATAGGAGGATATTATGGCAAATAAAATAGAAAAGAAAAATAGGAAGAAAAAAGAACCGACACCTAATGACATTATGAAGATGGAAATAGCAGAAGAGTTGGGATTGTTGGATAAAGTAGAGGAACTTGGCTGGGGAGGTCTTACTGCAAAAGAAACAGGCAGGATTGGCGGCATCATGACGGCTAAAAAAAGAAAAAGGAAAAAATAAAATGAAATCTTATAAGGAATTTTCACAAATCTATGATTTGTTAATGGATATAGATTACGAAAAGTGGACAGTCTTTATTATTGATAAAATAAATGGTAGAAAAGAAATATTGGAGGCTGCTTGCGGTACCGGAGGCATAACCAAGGTTTTAGCAGATAATAATTACAAGGTTACTGCCTTTGATTTGTCAGAGGACATGCTTATGCGTGCTTACGAGAAATTAAATCGAAGTCCCATGGTCCGTTTATTAAATCAAAATATGGTTGATTTCCAAATAGATAATAAATTTGACGCTGCAATTTGCTGCTGCGACGGTATAAATTACCTGACAAAAGAAGAAGCGAGGTCTTTTTTTCAAAGAGTTTATAACCACTTAAATGAGGATTCCAAGTTTGTTTTTGACATGAGTACTAAGTATAAGTATGATGAAATGTTTTGTGATACTTATGTTTATGATGATGGAGAAATATTTTATGTTTGGGAAAATGACCTTAATAATAA
>CAZTML010000358.1:0-1344 GCA_964614935.1 uncultured Clostridia bacterium
ATTCTGAGGGCTTTAGCCTGAAGAATCTCATGATGAATAAATAAAAACAGTATCCCACATTATATGGAATACTGTAATCATTATTATCTATACATATTATAATACACTTGTCCTGCCATAAGTGTAGCTTGTCTGTGCTCGAATAATTCGTCTATGGTAACAAGTTGATAGCCCTGTATACTAATAGGATATGTAGGAAGATATATCACAGTATTAACAATCACTTCAAACAATGTTAAATGATAGCAGAGAATTTCAGGCAATCCTTGGAATGATATCCTGTTATTCTAATTTTCCTATTCGATTAAATGGGAAAAATCTGAAGGTAGCTTTACCTATTATTTTATCTTCTGATATGTATGGATTTCTCCAGTACCTTGCATCTACAGATACAGGTCTATTATCTCCTAAGAAAAAATATGTACCTTGGGGAATTTTAAATGTTTGCTCAGGCCATTTTGTTTCCTTGGCATATGGTTCATCTAACTTTTCACCATTTATAAACACTTGACCGTCCCCGTTTATATCAACAGTTTCACCGGGCAGGCCTATTAGTCTTTTTACAAGCTTAGCATCAAGCTCATCTGATTGAAATACAATAACATCTCCCCTTTTAGCATCCTGAATGTTAAAAAGCTTATTTACATAAAGTCTGTCTCCGGGCATTATTGTAGTTTCCATTGACCCAGTAGGTACTGTTACCAATATAAATATAAATCTGTTTAAAAAAAGTACAATTACTACAGCTATAATCGTTGGAATAATCCATTCATTTATAAAAGTCTTCATTTTATCCGTCCTTTATTTTTAGTACTCAATCTTGATACAATCTATTTAATAACCTAATATTCATTATACCAATTTATTATTTATCATTCAACAAGAATTATAGAAATGCTGTAGCTAAGTCTGTAATATCCTGTTATAATGGTCCTAGTTTCTGATAATTTTGGTATCCTCTTACATTTTGCTTATCATAAAATATTAACTGATTTACTGATATTAATTATGCTAGCATTAGACAGCTTTTTATATTAATTTAATAGTTTACAATAACGTTGTAGTGGGTATATTACAATGCAGGGAGGTTAATATGGACAATAATATTTTATTTGCATTTGGACTAACTTTAATTGCAGGATTAAGCACAGGCATAGGAAGTGCCATAGCTTTTTTTGCAAAGAAAACAAATACTAAATTTTTAGCAATCAGCCTTGGATTTTCAGCAGGTGTTATGATTTATGTTTCACTGGTTGAAATATACGCTGAAGCACAGAATATATTGATAGGTGCACTTGGTTTAAAATCAGGATCATGGGTGGCTGTTGCATCATTTTTTGGGGG
>CAZTML010000359.1:0-1337 GCA_964614935.1 uncultured Clostridia bacterium
ATTTAATTGTTGATACAGGATTTAGAACTGAAGAAATTGAAGAAATAATGATGGAGGCATTAAAGACATTAAGATTGGATTTAGAAAAAACTTCATTGTTTCTAACCCACCATCATTCTGACCACACAGGACTTGCAAGCTTTTTAGAAAAGAAAGGCGTGGAAGTATATATGAGTAAGGTAGAAGGTGAATTATTGGCAAGCTATATTGATGGAGATTCTTGGACGAGAACCTTTGAACAAGGGATGATGCAAGGTTTAGCCGAAGATAATGCTAAAATAGAAACACACCCAGGCTTAAAGTACCAACCTCCTGAAATGTTCAAATACACACCCCTTGTACCTGGAGATTTCTTAAAAGTAGGAGACTATAACTTTGAAGTTATAGACCTTATTGGACATACACCCGGCATAGTAGGATTGTACGAAAAAGACCATAAAATACTCTTTTGCGGAGATCACATATTGGGGAAAATAACTCCAAATATTACATTTTGGGGATTTGAATATGGAGACATGTTAGGCAAATACCTGGATTCCTTAGACAAAGTTTATAATATGGATATTAAGTACTTATTCTCTTCTCACAGGTTTCTTGTAGATGACCACAGAGAAAGAATTGATGAAATTAAAGCACACCATGACAAAAGACTGAGTGAATCTATGGATGCCCTAAAAAGACACGGCAAATCAACTGTTAGAACAGTTGCTAAAAACCTCCACTGGGATATTAGAGCTAAAGATTGGGATGATTTCCCTAATTCTCAAAAATGGTTTGCTACAGGAGAAGCCCAGGCCCATTTAGAAAGGTTGCGTGCCCTAGGTAAGGTTGATTATGATATTAAGGACGGATTAGTATATTATTTTTTGACAAACTAATAAGAAATAGTGACAAAATAAATAAAGATTGAAAATAATATGACTTAAGACTTACTACATCTTAATTTTTCTTAGCAAGTCTTAAGTTTTTTTAGAGAAGGTAATTACAATAAAAACATTAATTAAACATTCATTATTATCTTTTAAAAGAGTAGGAGAAAGCCAAAAGGGTATAAGTAATTTAAATAGAAGATATAAGAGGGAGGAATAATCATGAAAAAAATTTTATTTTATGGGATGACAGGTGAAAAGATGTGCTTTCATCATATTTTAATGAACGCACTAGACCTGAATGCTGCAGCAGATGATGTAAAGATAATATTTGAAGGGGCATCTGTTAAGCTGGTTTCGGTATTTGAAGAAGAGAATAACCCCCTTTATAGGAAGGTTAAAGAAGCAGGCCTAATAGCCGGGATTTGTCTTGCATGTTCAAAGGTTCTTGATGTATATGAAGCTAAC
>CAZTML010000360.1:0-1336 GCA_964614935.1 uncultured Clostridia bacterium
GGACTCAACATAAATAGACCCGGAAACTGTGTAAAGAATGGATGCAGGTAAATATTGTGCCATTGGTACAAAAGCATTTCTCATAACATGTTTAACCATTATATCCTTGTTTCTTAAACCTTTTGCCCTTGCCAATCTAACATAATCTTTATTTAATTCATCAACCATATAACGTCTTATCCACATGGCATAATATGCTATAGATCCTAAGGATAAACACATAACCGGCAATATCATACTTTTTGGATTACCCTTATCATAAAGCAATGGTAAACCAAATATGGTCGTTAGATATACCTGTATTAACAGGTAATATATTATCGCAGGTACAGCATTAATTCCTACTACATAAGTTGTACCTATCTTATCCCAAAACCTTCCTTTAAACCTTGCCATTAGGACTCCCAAACTTAATCCTAATACCAAGGATACTCCAAGTGACATAACTCCAAAACGAAGTGATGTTAATAACTTATCTCCTAATATTTTTGTTATTTCAACTTTAGGTCTGTAAGTTATAGATTCACCTAAGTCTCCTTTTAATAAGTCAGTATAAAAGTTTTTTAATTGTATATACCAAGGATCTAAAAGTCCTAGGTTTTGGAGCTTTGCTATTTTTTGCCCTTCATCTAATTTGTCAAAACTAGCTCCGAAGTATCCTTCTATAGGCATCATACGCATTAGCAAAAATACCACAGTCACTACTATAATTAATGTAAACAGTGACCGAGATAACCTTTTAAGTATATATTTCATGCATTAACGCCCTCTCTTTCTATTTAAGATAATTTAGTAAAATCATATTTTTACCGATTTAGTATATAAAGATAATAAGGGGCAATATAGCCCCTTCTAATTATATAATTTAATTAGCTGCTTCTTTTAACGCTTGCTCACGAGCTGCTTGCCATTCTATTTGTGCTGCCTCAAATTGTTCTGTGTTCATAGGCTCAGCTAACAATTTTTGTCCTTTCCATCTTTCAGATGATACACCGAAAGGTGAATAAGGTGCTTCAAATGGATGTACCTTAGATGCAACATAACCGCCACCACTTACATGGAAAGGCATTACAAATGCATTTTCTATTAAAATAGCTTCTGCTTCTGCAAACAATTCATAACGTCTAACTAAGTCAACAACTTCTGCTTTTGCTTCATTAACCTTAGCTTCATATGCTTCATAGATGTTTGTTCCATCTTCTAATGTATCCGTTGTATATTCAGGGAAGTTATAATTTCCGCCCCTTACAAAAGGATCTGAATAAGTTTCAGGGTCTCCGTAGTCAGGTCCCCAGTTTACTTGCATGAATGTATAGTTTCCTGCACGTCTTGTTCC
>CAZTML010000361.1:0-1329 GCA_964614935.1 uncultured Clostridia bacterium
ATTCAACATATAGGCTACAAAGGATAATTTTTGAATTTTCAAGGATTAATAGGCGAATTTGTAAAGACACCATAAAGCTTAAATACGGAGGATCATCCTCGAATCACGGACGGTCCTTTTTGAGGGCGTAGCCCCCGTCATTGCTATGAAAAAGCTGCGAAGCAGCGTGTCATTCTGAACCGTAGGTGAAGAATCTCACATAAAAATACAACCTTGTTTTATAAGGTTGTATTTTTAAATTAATACACTATTTATTTTCACATCCATCAAATCTTGAAATGCTATTATAATCAATATCACCACAGTCGTATTCTGTCTCTAATATGGTAACATTCATATAATTGTGATCTTTAAACAGATCAATATCCCATCCAGATGTATTATCGGGATTTAGTATTCTAACTATCGGCCTCATAGGATTTTCCCTATGATTTTTTATTACGAACCCTGTCAGGTTGTTACTTAGTTTAACAAAGCTTCCAATAGGATAGGCAATAATATTCTTTATAAATACTTTTAAAATATCATAGTCGAAATGGCTATCAGTACACCCCATTAAATATTCAACCACTTCGCCGGGGAAACACGCTTTTCTATAAGAACGACTAGAAGATAAGGCGTGAAATACGTCACATATGGATGTAATTTTTGCATATAGTGAAATTTCATCTTTTGATTTACCATATGGATAGCCTGTACTGTCTAATTTTTCATGGTGTTCTTCTATAGCTCTTAATATATCATCAGATACCATATTATCTAATATTTTTACTGCTTTAGATGGATGAGATTTTATTATATCAAATTCTTCAGGAGACAATTTCCCCGGTTTGTTTAATATTTCAATAGGTATATGTGTTTTGCCTATATCGTGAAGAAGCCCTACCATACCCAAATCATGCAACATACTTTCACTTAAGTTTAAAGAAATTCCAGTCTGTATATTAAGACTAGCCACATTTAAACAATGTTGAAAAGTATATTCATCATAGTTTTTAAAATTAAGCAGGTTTTTTGAAAGAATCATTTTTTCATATATTTCATTAATCAAATCGTTTGCAATATCAGAATATTTATTAATAGAAGTTTTGGAAATCTTGCCTTTTGTTTTTAATTCATCAGAAACTTCTCTAATTTTAATCAAAGACTTGTTTTGAAGGTTTGTGCTAATTTCCGGTTCCATACGTAATTGTTTAACACCATCTACCCTAACGTGCACACCTTCAATATTCATTAATTTAATTCTATCAATTTCATTGTTACTTAAGACATGACCCTCTGTGAGCATTACAGTTTCAAAATTGTTATAGTAATACAATACATCTTTTT
>CAZTML010000362.1:0-1321 GCA_964614935.1 uncultured Clostridia bacterium
CTTGTGACTATAAACCAGAAATGATAGATTATGAATAAAAAGATGTTACCCCGGGTGTAGAATAGCATCACGGTGATTTATAGCCTCTAAATGTAGGGTTAAATAAACTAATAAAACTGTAGCAGTAATAATTTGCTACAGTTTTTCAAGTTATTTCAAATCTACTGTTAGTTGACATCTAAAATTAAGTGATTCTACAAATAGTTGATTGTATAATAAGCAATATACCATTAACCTAAAGTCAGGAGGTGTTAGTTATGACACAAATTAATAATAATAAGTTCGGAGGGTTTATATTAGAACTAAGAAAGGAAAAGGAATTAACTCAAAAGGAACTTGCAGAAAAACTTTATATTTCAGATAAGGCCGTTAGCAAATGGGAACGTGGACTTAGTATGCCAGACATATCATTATTAATACCACTATCTCAAATATTTGGTGTTACAACGACGGAATTATTAAGTGGAAAAAGAATTGAAAAAGATAAGGGTCTTACAATTGGTGAAATAGAAGTACTTGTGAACCAAACAATTCATTTATCAAAAGAAGAGGTAATGGAACGAAATGAAAGCAAGAAAAATAGGAAGATAATATTTTATGCATGTTTTATGATAGTTATATTAGAATTGTTATTTATGAATTTTCTTGGCTACAATGTTGATGATTTTGTAGAAAACCTGCTTACTATAGAGTTATTGATGTTAATTTTTGGTGTGTATTTTACATTTTTCGCAAAGGAATTATTACCAACTTATTATGACGAAAATAAAATTAGTTTTTATCACGATGGTTTTTTTAGAATAAGGATGGCAGGAATTCACTTTAATAATAGCAACTGGAAACATATTCTACGTACAATACATTTAAGTGTTATGAGTATTTTGACCTTATTCCCTTTGTTATACTTTGTAACTTCGTGGTTTTTCCCAACCGTATGGGAAAAAGGTCAATTAATATTAAATCTCGTTCCCCTTTTAGTTATGTTTCTACCTATTTATATTGTTGGAAAAAAATATGAATAATAAAATATATTATCTTAAAATAATCTTATGGGAAAATAGCTGACGAGGAAAATTGGGACTTAGCTGTTCATGATTGCACTAACTATATGCTTTTGAATCACAATATATCAAAATAAGAATTCGAAATAAATGATAGGCTTATTTTTTATCCGCCAGTTTTCTGGTGGATATTTTTTTGTGTCTGGCATTTGTTGAATTATTATATAATCTTTTAAGTATACAGAATAAAGAAGTTTTCCTATATTAATATATAAATTATGATATAATATTGTAAGATGTTTTCTCACTTTGATGAAAAT
>CAZTML010000363.1:0-1321 GCA_964614935.1 uncultured Clostridia bacterium
ATTATTTCTAAAATAGTAAATGATAAGTTTAGAAAAAAAGCTACTTTAATATTATCAGTAGCCTGATGGTGGTCATGGTGGTGGCTGTGCTTGTGATTATGATTGTGTGCCATAGAGCTTCTCCTTTACTTAATCTGATACTATATATCTTAGCATAACTTGGCAAATAACTACAGTAATTTTTCAGATAGTAAAAATAACGTCAGTATTTTTTGACGTTATTTGTTATATTAATCAATATCCTTAAAAACAGATTCCAAATCAATTTCAAAATCGGAAAAGATTGAAATTTTAATTTTATCTTCTTCGGAGTATATTTCCGGTCTTCCATATCTGTTATTTGATTGGAGGGTAAATACACTAATTATTTTTTGCTCAGGTTCTACTATCCAATATTCTTTTACCTTAGCTTTTTCGTACATGTTGAATTTTATCAGTCTGTCATTCTTAACTGTAGAGGGAGACAAAATTTCAACAATCATGTCCGGAGCACCTTTACATCCTTTTTCATCTAACTTAGATTTATCGCAAACAATAGTTATGTCGGGCTCTACAACATTTTTTATATCTTCATTATCCTTTTTTTCGTCTAATCTTACACAAAATGGAGCAGGATATACTTTGCAGGATTTACCGGTTAAATATACTGCAAACTGTTTTGATATTTCCATAAGAACTTCTTGATGTATTCTAGATGGTGCAGCTTGCATATATGCTATTCCATCAAGGATTTCTATCCTAACGCCTTCATCCCAAGTTAGATAATCATCATATGAATATTTTTCATTTTCTGATAACTGCATTATCATCACTCCTGTTCTTTAAATTTCTTTATTTATGTTGTTACAGCTCTGTAAGTATTGTCAATATAAATATATTACAGCAGTAGACCTATGTCAAATCGTTTTTGATGACTTAATAAACACGCTATGAACTCTGTTTACAGTCAAATGCTTTTTTTAGTTCATTTGCTAATTACATAAAATATATCATGATAAAAGCTCTTATTCAATTGGATTTTCACATACTCCCACAAACATCAAACTAGCATCCTGTGCAGTGATACCATAAATGAATGGACGATTAAGAATCATTTCAGCGCACCCTTCCGGCATTGCACTGCCTGCATAATCAATCTGTGTAAATGCAGAGGCTTCAACTCCCTCTTCATCAATTGCTATGTGTGTTTCCTGTAGTACACCAGTGATATAAGCTATGTTGTCGGTAATACCGGTAAAGTCTGCATCAGGTGTGAAGGCAGAACTTATTCCAAGGTTTTTAAGAATATCCGTCATTAGAAGCTTTGAACTAAAGCTAAACT
>CAZTML010000364.1:0-1298 GCA_964614935.1 uncultured Clostridia bacterium
CATCTTATTCTTAAACAAGTCCTTGTACAATTCACCTACCAAGAGTGGTATAAATGAAAATGATATTACTAACTGCCAGTCACGAAGTGTGAGTGGTACTACATCAAACACTTCATTTAATGCAGGTACGTATAAAACAACAAAGGTTAACAAGAAAGATAACATAACCGCCTGAATCATTCTTACATTTGTAAAAAATCCTATTTTAAATAAGGTGTATGTTTGAGACCTTGAAGAAAATGCTCTTAGTAATTCCGATAAAATCAGGGTTGTAAACACCACCGACCGAGCATGAATTAAGCCCTCTCCTGTACCATACATCCTAGTAGCCCAATAATATGCCCATAGGGATGCAAATGCTATTGCAATTGCCTGTAAAACAATTCCTCCGAGCATTTCCCTATCAAGTATTGGCTCCTTGGTATTCCTTGGGGGCTGTTTCATTATGCCAGGCTCTGCATTTTCAACACCAAGTGCCATTGCAGGAAAAGAATCTGTAACAAGATTTAGCCACAAAAGCTGTATAGGTAAAAGCGGTACCTCCCAACCTAACAAAATACTTACAAACACAAGCAGAATTTCCCCAATGTTGCAACTTAATAAAAAGAATACAAATTTTTTAATATTAGAAAATATTATTCTACCTTCTTCCACTGCATTTACTATAGTTGCAAAGTTATCGTCAGTCAGTATTACTTCAGCAGTGTTTTTTGCCACATCTGTACCGGTAATTCCCATAGCCACTCCGATATCCGCCTTTTTTAAGGCAAGAGCATCATTTACCCCATCCCCTGTCATAGATGTAATATGTCCGTTTTCCTTTAGGGCTGTAACTATCTTAACTTTATGCTCAGGAGATACTCTTGCATAGACTTTTGTTCTCTTTACTACTTCCCTTAAACCTTCATCAGTATATTTATCTAATTCCTCTCCCATTATAGCCTGTCCTGAGTGTTCAACCATACCCAATTCTTTTGCAATTGCATAAGCTGTTTCTTTATAATCACCGGTAATCATTAGGGTTTCTATTCCAGCTTCTTTGCAAAGATTTATAGATTCTTTCACTTCAGGCCTCGGAGGATCAATCATACCAACTAAACCTACAAATATCATGTTATTTTCTACCTGTTCAAAAGTAGGATGTTCAGGCATTCTGTCCCATACCTTATAAGCAGTCGATAAAACCCTTAAGGCTGACCGTGCAAACTTTATATTTACAGATAAGACCTTTTCTTTTAGTTCCTTGTCAAAATCAAGAACTCTTCCGTTAAGTGCAATTTTATTGCATTTATTTATAA
>CAZTML010000365.1:0-1285 GCA_964614935.1 uncultured Clostridia bacterium
AATTTACAGTTTGCAGACTCTTAGAAAAATGAAGAAAGTGCAAGTGTGAATCGTTAAGGCCAGGCATAACAAAGTGGCCATTTAAGTCTACTTCCTTAAAATTCTCATCTTTCAAGTAATCTCTTGCATCGTTTTCTGTTCCTACATAAGCAAATTTGTTGTCCTCTACTACAAAAGAATCAGCAACTTTTGCTTCACCCATTGTATGGATGTTACCATTTTTAAAAAGTGTTTTCATTTGTCCTCCTAATTTTTGATGCTATATTTATATAAACTTAATTCAATATATGAATCCATTTTCATACTTCATCCTGAGCCTATGGTCGGATCTAATGTTTCAAGCGATGAGATTCCGCCCTGCGAATGACAGCAAGTATCAACTTCTTTCAATTTTCACTTTGCTACCACCTAATCCTGCTTCAGCAGGCTTTACTATGAGTTTTACAGGAACCCTGTTCTTGATTGATTCCACATGACTAATGATTCCTATTGATAATTTATTGTGATGAATTCGTTCAAGAGAATCCATTACTATATCCAGCAAGTTGTCATCAAGCGTTCCAAAGCCTTCGTCAAGGAAGAACAATTCAAGAGGTGCTGTTCCTTTAAGTTGTATTTGTGATGACAGTGCTAAAGCAAGGGCAAGGGATGCAACAAATGTCTCCCCTCCTGAAAGGGTGGTGGCATCTCTTTGTGCTCCTCCGTTTTTATAGTCTCTTATTATAAATTTACCGTTTTCATCAACTTCTAATCCGTAAGTGCCACCCGAAATTTCCTTAAGCTTTTTACTTGCTTCAATTGACACATATTTAAGCTGATTAGCAGCTACAAACTCTACAAATTTCTTACCCCTGAACAATTTGTCCAAGTCGCTTAATAGGGCCATCTTGTGGTCTAGCTTTTCTTTTTCTTTTAAAAGCTCATTTTTTAGCTTTAGTTTTACAATAATTGATTTTAGTTCTACTTCAATGCTTGTAGATGTTTTTTGCAATTCATCTAATTGATTAGTTTTTTCATTTTTTCTTCTTTGTAGTTCATTCCACTCTTGCTCTGTTAAAGTACGATTATTTATTTTTGTATATAAATTTCGCAAAGCACCATTTAGTTCAGATAAGGAATTGTTGTAATTTTCTATTTTTAATTTAAGTTTATCTATTTCAGATTTAGGAAGGAAGTTTTTCTTTGCTTCATCTATACTTTCTATTCCTTCTTCTAATAATGCTTTATCTAGCATTTCCTTATCCTTAAGGCTTCTATCTTGCAAACTAAGGAGATTGCCCTGCAA
>CAZTML010000366.1:0-1285 GCA_964614935.1 uncultured Clostridia bacterium
TTGTTATATTTCCATAAGTTAAATCCCTTTGCTCCAAGTAAGACATTGAAGCAAAAAAAGGAAACAATAGATATGTGGTTTAAAGTAATAGTTGGAGTCTTACCTGCAGCTATTATTGGATTAGTGTTAGATGACTGGTTTGACGAACATTTTTATAATTATCAAACTGTAGCAATAATGTTAATAGTATATGGAATTTTATTCATAATAATTGAGAACAATAACAAGGGAATGCCGGCAAAAATAAAAAGTTTTAAGGATTTATCATACAAGACAGCACTAGGCATTGGACTTTTTCAAGTCTTAGCACTGATACCTGGAACTTCTCGTTCAGGGGCTACCATACTAGGTGGTATAATACTTGGGGCCTCCAGGAATATAGCAGCTGAATACTCATTTTTCCTATCTATTCCTGTTATGTTTGGTGCAAGTGCATTGAAGCTAGTTAAATTTGGATTTGAATTTACAAGCATGGAATTGACGGTATTATTGGCGGGAATGATAGTTGCATTTTTCGTATCTGTAGTAGCGATAAAATTTTTGATGAGTTATATTAAAAAGAATGATTTTAAAGCTTTTGGTTGGTATAGAATTATTTTGGGTATATTGGTATTGGGATACTTTTTAGGAAGGGGGACACATCTCTAATATAGGGATTAATGTCAGAACGTATTTGTTGGTAAAGGAGTTTTGAAGTGTCTAATGATAATGTTATAAAGATAACTGAAAAAGCTAGAAAGCATCTAAATAAGAAGAAAAAGCATGACCTTACAATTGAAATACCGGAAAACCGTTTAAACTCTGAAAGTGTACTTGTGCCTATACCGGAAATTCTTGCTAAGAAACCTAAAAATTCGAATAAATATAAAGTAATCACTATTGATGGAATAGACATTTATGTATCAAATTATTTAAAACTTCCTGAAAATGATGTAATTATAGATTTGGATTCCTTCTTAGGTATAAAACTTCTTAGTGTGTCTGGATTTAAATCAAAAGAAATGTAAATACTAAATGAAGTCGGAATTTTTAAAAAGATAATTATCAAGAAACCGGTATTAGCCGGTTTTCGTTATGATTAAGGCGAAAAGAATTGACTAATAAATGAGTCTCAAAATGATTTAAGTTTAGATTAAGTTTGATTTGATAGAATAAAACCTTGCATGGAAAAAGGTACACGTAAAAATATACAAGGGAGTGATAGGTTGAAAAAAATATTACCTTTAATGAAAAAATACATTAAATATGCAATTTTAAGTCCTATACTTATGATTTTAGAAGTTAT
>CAZTML010000367.1:0-1274 GCA_964614935.1 uncultured Clostridia bacterium
TGTTGATGAGAGTGAAGTGTACAAATTCATAGTTGATGGAGACAAATTAGTATTTAAAAGCGGTGAATTAGCTGATAATTTGGTTAAAGAAGGAGCTGTTTTTATGATAGGTGGTTATGAATGAGTCAGTGTCGGTAGTTAATAAGCAATTTTTTTATTGTTTATGACGTATTCTTTACATATTACGTCGTAAGTACATTTATATGCGAGTGATTAAAGTATAGTTGGGGTGAGAATATTGAATTATAAAAAAAGCAACTTAGTTAAAAAGGTTGGGCTTTCAATAGGATTAATTATATTTTTTATAGGAATTTTAATTGAAATTAAGTTGATTGGATATATTGGTACCATCTTAATGGTAGGCAGTATATTGCAAACAATTATATATTATAGATGTCCAAACTGTAATGAAAGTTTTAATATTCGAGGTAAAAATCCAAAGTATTGTCCGGAATGTGGTTACAAATTAGAAGATTAAGATTTTAAAGCTAACAGGAACGGCGGTTTTCTATCCGCTGTTTTTGGTTTTTGGATTGCTCCTTTAAAATAATTAAAAGTTGTCAATTAACATCTATTGTGTTAAAATGTCATAGAATTTAAGTAATTTGAAGGGATAAGATATAACATGATAGATGTAAAAAAACTCGACAGAGAGCTTTTAAAAGTTGAAAAACCTGCAAGATATGTGGGAAGTGAGCTTAACTCTGTTGTAAAGAATAAAGATATTGATGTAAGATTTGCTTTTGCATTTCCAGATACTTATGAAGTGGGAATGTCTCATACAGGCCTGCATATCTTGTATCATTTAATGAACTCAATGGAAAATGTATGGTGTGAAAGAGTATTTGCTCCATGGACAGATATGGAAGAAGTTATGCGAAATAATAACATTCCCTTGTATGGTTTAGAAAGCAAGGATGAATTGACAGCTTTTGATTTCGTTGGCTTTACTTTACAATATGAAATGTCCTACACAAATGTTTTGAACATGCTGAATTTAGGTGGTATACCTATTAAATCAGCAGACAGAGGCAATGATATGCCTCTAGTAATTGCAGGAGGTCCCTGTGTATATAATCCTGAGCCCCTGCATGAAGTAATTGATTTATTTGTTGTAGGCGAAGCAGAAGAATTATTGCTAGACCTTATGGATATTTATAATGAAGAAAAGAAATCTGGTTTTGACAAGCTTAGATTTTTAGAAAAAGCTGCGGCTTTAGATGGTATTTATGTACCTCAATTTTATGAAGAAGTTTACAATGACGATGGAACCA
>CAZTML010000368.1:0-1259 GCA_964614935.1 uncultured Clostridia bacterium
ACATCGTCAATCAAAGAAATTCCATCCTTATTTAGACAAACCGGTTTATGCTTAGTTATTACAGTCTCTTTTGCTTCCTCATGTTCTTCACAAGAAATAGTATTGCTTTTTAGTAAAACATTGGCATCTGAATTCTTTGTAATCGTGATAGCCCAATTATCCCCAAAATCATATCTATAAATAAGTTCATTAGTTACAGGGAATAATCCATCTGAACCAATTTTCTCACTATCAGAAGCAATTACTTTATTAACTTCTAAAGATTCCAACAAGTTCTCAGTACCGCCTTCAATGTATATGGCTGAGTCCATTTCTTGAAGAGTTAAATCAATTAAGGGTGCCCTGAATAGTATTTTTAATTCTGAATCTTCCTTTCCTTTGTTGCGTTTCATATAATCAGAAAAAGATTCTTTTACATCAACCATTGGAAATCTTTCAATCAGCTCATCTATATCTTTTTTAGCAGCATCAAAATGTTCCATATATCCACCGTAAAAATATGGTCCTGTGTATTTTTTCTTTAACCATGTATTAATGCTGCCGCTTCTATAATCATCATCCCAAAAAACATCATGTTCTGATTCGGACGGCGGTTGGAACAGTACTCCCACTAAATCCGCCCACCCTCTAACAGTTCCTTTTGTCAGTTTTTTATATATTTCTATTGGTAAATTAAAACAACGCAGATGAGAATTCTGCCATCCGTAAAGTTTCTGTATTGTATAATGAAGATTATGCAGAGGCATATCTGAAGGTATAAGAATATCCCTAATTATTGACTCTCCGGTAGATGATTCCCCATATCTTTTTAACATCCTTTTTTGATAATCCGACAAATATTCTTCCTTCAACTCCAAACGAAGATGTATTGGCTTTATTTTAACTTTCTCTGTTTTTTTATCAATTGACATTATCTGATACTCCTTTTTATACTTTTGTTATTTATTAAAACGGTATAACGCTTCTAGAGACTCAAATTTCATAATCTAAATCATTGTCTTCGCACCACTCTATAGTTATCTTTTCTAAGGCCTTCCTTTTAAAGTCATACCAATTTTTCTCTATTCCTAAGTGATTAATAGTATCCTTAAATCTTCTGAAAGCACCTTTCCCAGTAATAGCACTTTCTAAGCGATTTATGTGACCTTCATTCATCAGAGAATAAATGAAATCCTCCATTATTTGATATTCATGAATATCATACTTTGACGGCAATGATATATAATACTCTTCTTCTTGAAGGAGTTTAATTGCATCTT
>CAZTML010000369.1:0-1259 GCA_964614935.1 uncultured Clostridia bacterium
TGGAAGATTAATAAGAAAAATGAAAGAAATAAATCCTGATATTATAGTTATAACAGGAGATTTAATAGACAGAAGAAAACCAAATTTGAAATTGACTGAAGAATTTTTAAAAGAAACTGTAACAATTGCACCAACATATTTTATTTCTGGTAACCATGAACAGTTATCGAAACATTATATAGAGTTAAAAGAAATTTTAAACACCCATAAAGTTATTAATATGGATGATTCCTATACAGCAGTCAAAAAGGGTGACAGTATAATCGGCTTAACAGGTCTCGCTGCACCTGTAATAATTAAAAATGATAATAAAAGTGGCTTTGAAAATAATGACGCTTATGTGAAATACAAATTAAAAAATTTAACAAAAAACATTAAAACAGATTTTAATCTTTTGATAGCTCATAGACCAGAACAAATTCATGTTTATAAAGAATTTGATTATGATTTGGTGTTCAGCGGTCATGCTCACGGAGGTCAAATAAGAATTCCTTTTATCGGCGGAATCCTAGCACCAAACCAAGGGTTCTTTCCTAAATATTCTGAAGGAATCCATGAAGAAGGAAAAACTTCCATGATTGTAAGCAGAGGGCTTGGAAATAGTACTTTTCCCTTCCGAATATTCAACCGCCCAGAGCTAGTTGTTGGAATTCTGGGGACGGACCTTTGAGTTCTGTAGAACTCTGAGTTAGATCTAAAAATTATTATTAGTTAAAATATAAATATCTTAGGGCAGGACCTAAAATCTTAAGACATCAAAGTTAAACATTGGTAATTTCAAGGTCCGTCCCTGGAGTTCTTAAGGAGGTAATTATGTATTCCGAATTAGATATGAAGTTAAAAGAAGCACAAGAGAAAATTTACAGATTACAAAAAATTGATTCAATGCTTCATGATTTAAGAAACGATGAAAAAGAATTAAGACACAAAGTATTTGAACTAAAAGAAATATTGAATAAGGAAAACTTAGATGTAGAAAAACTAGATTCTACCAATATAATATCTATCATTTATTCGATTACAGGTAAATTAGAAGATAAAAAAGAAAAAGAGCAAAGGGAAGCACTTTCGGCAAAACTTAAATATGACCAGGCAAATTATGACTTGCAGAGTATACAAGGAGAAATTTCTAAATTAATAGAAGAAAGAGAAAATTGCAAAGGTTGTAGGGATGAATACAAACGTTTATATGAGCAGAAAAAGGAATTATTGCTCAGGTCAGATGCAGGGTCTTCACGTAGAATATTAGAAATAACAGA
>CAZTML010000370.1:0-1241 GCA_964614935.1 uncultured Clostridia bacterium
CCCGGGGTAACATCTTTTTATTCATAATCTATCATTTCTGGTTTATAGTCACAAGGTAATTCCTCTTCGCTTATAAATTTGAATTTATCATCACTTAGTATTGGGTAAAATACTTCATATGGAATCTTAGAAAATTCACAACCATAATCACTTGAACCAAACACCTTGCTATTTTTACCTAAATTTAACCCCCTGGCGAACTTAGTATAGTTAGAGCAATCATGAACAGCTAAGTCCCAATTTTCCTCGTCAGCTATTTGCATAAATTTCAGGGTTAATTCCCTACTCCAAACAGGAGATATATAGCCATGTCTTGAAATATACATGTTTTCTCCCTTATAATTACCTATGTTGTTCTCATTCAAATGCAATTCTGCACAATTTATAAAATCTAATTTTGTATCTAGAATTTCTTTCTTTTTCTTAAAAAAACTAGCGTAAAACTCCGGTGTCATTGGAGTTTCAATACCTACACTCTTAATATACCTCTTGGCTATTCCAATGTTTTCAATAACCTTGCTAGAACAACTAGAAGCACCAAGATTAAAGCGTATCTCATCAAGGCCTGCTTCACCTAAGGCTTTCAATGTTTCTTCTGTAGCCAAAATTCCGTTTGTATAAAGATGTTGATAGATCTGAGCATTTTTAAATTTATTTATAACTGAATAATATTTGTCAATTTCCATGAATGGCTCTAAATAAACATAGGATATACCAGTGGGTTTCTGTTGTATCGAAAGAAGCAGATCAATATCCTTCTCATAGAATTTAGTGCCTCCAATTTCCCACATACCGTCTCCAACAGGAGGTATATTTTTAAGTTGTCCATAATTATAGCAAAACTTGCATTCTATATTGCACTTGTTTGTTTTTCTGATTGCACCCAATCCGCTACCTAACAGACAAGATTTACACCCTTTTGGAAATTTACTTTCATTTCCTACAAAAAAAGTCCTATTCTCTAAAGTTTTTAAACCTTTAATTCTTGACATCAACATATCATTTCTTTTTTCAATTGCTGCTTCAATTTGTGCAAAAACAGAAAAAACAATTGCCTCATGTTTTACACTAAGTTCTCCCTCCTGCAATTGGGCAAGAAAATCAAACCATATTAAAGCATCTATCTTCGAAATTTTCATTATAGTACTCCCTCAAATTTGTCTAAATTATAATACATTTATATATATAGCAAGTATGTAAATTATAATTTGTACATTACTTTTTGTCAACGACAGCATCAA
>CAZTML010000371.1:0-1230 GCA_964614935.1 uncultured Clostridia bacterium
CAGCCTTGAGGAATAAAAACTTTTCGCACTAAAAAATACCTGCAGTTAACACAAAAACCTCTAATTGTGGTAAAATTATATAAAGAAATTTTACGCATTGGAGGATAAAAAAATGACAAAAGCAGAAAAGAGAAAACTGAAAAAGAAGGATAAAGGAATAGTAGATTTTATCAAGATAGTAAAACACTTTTTCAAAAACCTTAATCAATGGATCGAAGAGATGACAGACCCAAGACATCCAAGCTATTCAATATATACTCAGAATGATCTGATTTTCATGGGAGTAATGAAAAATGTATGTTCCATTGAAAGTATGAGGCAGATGGATGAAAATTTTAATGAGGAAACTTGCATAGATACAATGCGAATACTTTCTGGAAACAAAAAACTTGAGGAAATGCCTCATTATGATACTTTAAACTATTATCTTGAGAGGCTGTCTCCAGAATGTTTATCTGAGTTGAGAAAGCAAATGGTAAACAGTTTAATACGAGGTAAACAGTTTTATAATAACAGATTGCTTGGGAAGTATTGGCGAGTGATACTTGATGGTACAGGACTATTCTATTTTAAAGAAAGACATTGCAAGAACTGCCTAAGTGAAACTAGAAAAGATAAAGATGGAAATAAAGAAAAAAGATATTATCATAAAGTAGTGGAAGCGAAACTTGTATTAAATGATAAAATTGCAATCAGCCTAGGTACAGAATTCATTGAAAATGAAAAAGAAGATGTATCGAAGCAAGACTGTGAGACGAATGCAGCAAAGCGGCTATTTGATAGATTAAAGAAGGAATACCCACGTCTACAGATATGTATACAAGGAGATGCGTTATATACCACAGAGCCAATGATGAAACTGTGCAAGGAACACAATTGGGAATATATATTTACACATAAAGATACTCGACAAAAAAATGCAGCCGAAACTTATGAATGGATTTGTTCAGGAGAAGGTCAAACAAAAAGAGAAAATCTCTGTAAAGAAAAAGGAATAGGCAGTTATGTTAATCATGTAGAAGAAACAGCAGGTAAAACGGAAACAATGAATATATTTGAATATGAGTATAAATATATCGAAGGTGGAAAAGAAAAAACTACTAAATTTCAATGGATTAGCAGTATAGAACTCACTGAAAGAAATCTCGAAGAAATGATTATTGCCGGGCGAGGCAGATGGATGATAGAAAACGAAGGATTTAACAATCAAAAGAATGGATTATATAATAT
>CAZTML010000372.1:0-1210 GCA_964614935.1 uncultured Clostridia bacterium
GGAAGACAAAGCCCAGTACCAACTGGTGAATTTGTTACATTTGAAGCTGATACAATTGTTGCAGCTATAGGACAAGAAGTAGACTGTGGTAACATAAATGTAGCTCAGGGAAGAAAGAAAAACATAGTAATAGATGAAGAAACTTTCCAAACTAATCTAAGAGGCGTGTTTGCAGGAGGAGATGCTGCAACAGGACCTAAGATAGCTATAGATGCAGTTGCACAAGGTGGACGTGCTGCTAAAGTTATAAACAGTTACCTTGAAGGTCAAGTGATTCCTTACAAGTCAGTACCATTAGTATATACAGAAGTATCAAAAGAAGACTTTGCAGATAAAGAAAAATGCGCGAGAGTTCCCCATAGAACTGTTGAGCCTGAAATAAGAATACACAACTTCCAACCTATTCTTCCAACTATGACAGAGGAAGAAGCCTTAAGAGAAGGTAAAAGATGTCTTGAGTGTGGATGTAAAGACTACTTTGAATGCCAGTTAGTTGAATATATTAAGAAGTATGAAATTGATACTGAAAAATACCATGCAACAAATGAACCTAAGTTCAAGGAAACAGACCATCCATTCATTTCACAAAATGTTGATAAATGTGTACTTTGTGGACTTTGCGTACGTGCATGTGATGAAGTTGTAGGAGCATCAGCTCTTGGATTTGTTGAAAGAGGAAATGAAACATTTGTAGCTCCTGCATTCCAGCAGGAATTAAAAGCAACAAGCTGTATTTCATGTGGTCAATGTATTGATGTATGCCCAGTAGGTGCTTGGTTAGACAGAAGAGAAAACATGAAAGAAATTCCTCTAGACTTAACACAAACCAAGTCAGTATGTAGTTATTGTTCAGTAGGATGTGAAGTAGTATATGAGCACAAAGATGATTTAGTATACATGGCATCAAGTCCTAAAGAAAATGAAATACCTGTATGCGGAAAAGGTAAGTTTGGTATAGAGCACATTAACAATGAAAATAGACTTGTAGAAGCAAAAGTTAAGGTTAAAGGAAACTTTGAACCTGTAGCTCTTGATACAGCAATATTTGAAACAGCAAAACGCCTAAGAAGCATACAAAATATGTACGGCGATGACCAAGTAGCATTTGTTGTATCACCTAAGTTAACTAATGAAGAATTCAAATATATTAAAGCCGTAGCAGATGAATTAAATACTAAGTTCAAAGGTTCATTTACTCTAGATTCAGAAG
>CAZTML010000373.1:0-1194 GCA_964614935.1 uncultured Clostridia bacterium
ATAAGGCGCTTCTTCAGGAGGAATAATTTTAATATTTAAATCCTTAAAATCCTTCCAATTCTTTGCAGGGTTTAATATGTAATCATAAGTATACAAAGGTTCCTTAGTATTTCTCAGGTCCATGGTTCCCTCTGTTTTATAACTTACGCTTACTGTTTTTTCAGAGTTTTTTGGGAATTCAACATTGTAAACTAAAACAATCATTCTGTCTCCATAAGACATACCATTATCCACAGAAGAAAAGCCTAAATTATTTGTAAATTCATCATCAACAACCTTTGCAAACACATTATAGAGTTGAATGTCTGGAATAATGTCATTATAAGAATTTCTTATAGTTTCAAGTAAATAAGTTTTTACTTCTTCTTGAGTTTCAGAAATTGTATAGGTGAATGAGTCTGTTTTTTCTGTAAGGGCTCCATCTGTATATCCAGAGATACTGAAGTCTATATCTTCCCCTAAAACATAAATATACACTATTTTCGGCTCTCTAATCCAGGTAGTTAATCTCGTTTTTCCTCCATCTCGAAAAAAACCGTTGAATCCTTCTGTAAAAATATTAGTATTTTCATAGTTATATTCAAATTCAAGAGCAATGTTTATGTCTGTATCCGAAGTCGCATTAATTTCAATAGAATAAAGCTTGCCTATTTCATCTGCAGAAAATTTCTCAGCCTTGTAAATATCATTGCTTATTGATCCAATTACTTCTTCAAATTCAAAGTACTCAATTTCAGTTTCATCAGGCCTACTACTTCTTATTGTATTGCCTAAATATATGTCATAAGATAGTTTTTCGTTATCTGATGAAATTTTAATATTATCACTTGATATAGTTCCCAGTGTCCCAATATAAGGAAATGCCATTTGTACTGACAAATCCTCACTTGTTGGATTAACCATCTTATATTCTGCAGTAACATTACCAAGGGGAGCATAGTAATCCTCATTGTCTGAAAAATCAAAAGTCAAATTTTCTCCCTTTACTTCAATAGGGGTATCCTTGTCAACAGCTAAAAGCCCTGATGAAGGAAGACCGGACATATATGTGGGACCAGAATTTGCAAAAGTAAGAGCCCCAGAAAAAATCACCAATCCTACAACAATTAACTTAACAACTCTTTTCACAATATCACCTCATTAAATATGACGGAATTTTACAAGAAATGTTCCATATTTCAGGAATTCCGGGGA
>CAZTML010000374.1:0-1179 GCA_964614935.1 uncultured Clostridia bacterium
GTAATAAGGTTAAAGCAGTAGATTGGGATTTCACCTTTGAATTAGACAAGCCTATACCAAAGGAAGCAAATTATATAGGATTCCATGGAATTGATGTAATTTTAAATGAAGATTCAACTAATATCCTTGATTGTAAAATATCAGATACTTGGTATGATGTTAATTTAGTTGGACTTGATTTAACACCTCCAAGTGGTAAAGGCAATATTAGTATGGAAATTAGTAGAAAGGAATTTGAAGGATTATCTCTTTCTGATTCTATTAAAGTTCAAATTAAAGCTAAAGATATAATGATTCTTAAATAATGATTCTTAAATAATAAATCTTTATATAAATTCAAAAAAATCAAAAAAAATCATTAGGAGGAATATTATGAAAAAAGTTCTATCAACAATTATTTTAGTTACACTTATGTTTTCTTTAGTTGGATGTGGTGACAATAAGGATATTGATAAATTACAAGTTGAAGATACACCTCTTGTGGATGATGCAGAAGAAGTAGATTTATATATCTCAGTTGCTGCAAGTGTTCAAGATGCTATTCTCGAATTGAAAGAAGTTTATGAGAAAGATAATAAGCATATAAACATAATTCCTAACTTTGGCCCTTCTGGAGGATTGATGCAACAAATTGAAGAAGGTGTAGATGCAGATTTGTTTATTTCTGCTGGGAAAAAACAAGTAGACCAATTAGAAGAAAAGGACTTATTAATAAAGGAATCTAGAATAGACTTTCTTAAAAATGATCTTGTACTTATTGTAAATGAAAAGAATAAAGATAAGGTAAAATCATTAGATGATCTTTTAAATTTAGAAGGCATTGAAATAGCTATGGGTGAACCAGAATCAGTACCAGCTGGTAGGTATACTCTAGAAGCTTTACAAAGCCTTGGGCTATATGAAAAATTAGAAGATCATATAGTATTCACAAAAGACGTTAGACAAGCCTTGGACTATGTTGATACTGAAAATACAATTGCTGGCTTCTGCTATGCCTCAGATGCTAAAATGGCAACTAGCTCTGTTGTTGTGGAAGTTCTTCCACCTGAATCTCACTCTCCAATTGTATATCCTGCAGCTATTATAAAGGATACAATGAATTTTGAAGAAATTGAAAAGTTTTTTACTTTCTTGCAAACTGCAGAATCTAAAGCTGTTTTTGAGAAATATGGATTTAAA
>CAZTML010000375.1:0-1172 GCA_964614935.1 uncultured Clostridia bacterium
CAATATTAATTATTGGTTCTGCAATTACAATATTGCCATGGTCCTTTTTTGATAAAATTTATACCTTATTCGATTATAGCTATACAGCGATACTTAATCTTATTTTTGCCATTATATTGTTTGGTTTGAGTTTTATCGGAGAATATATACTAAAGGTTGTGACACGGAGGAAAGTTGATTTGGCATAAATAAAACTAAATATTGCTTGACTATATTATTAAATATATGGAGGTAAGTCGCTATGGATAAGAAGGGAGTAAGGACAATCTGGAACGGTATTGCTTCAGCATTTCTTCTGACAGGTATCTTTGCAGATAAACCCAATGTTTTTATAACAATAGGATTATGTTTTGTATTTGTTGGTAATATGCGTAGCAGGATACCATAAAGATTGGCTGGCTTTATTAGAGTCCAAAAACGTTATCTATCTAGAAATAATTTGAAATAATGATTGAAGTTATTTTTAATAAAAATGTAAAATGTGAATAAATATCTGCATTTTTTGCTGACCTTCATTTTTGATTGAGGTTACAATGTATAGCGAGATTTTTGTAATGATTTTCGATGAAAAAAATACATTTAGTGCCTATTAGGCATTACATGGAGGATTAATTGTTTAACCGTTATTCAATATTTATTCATTTTGATTTAATATTGTTTAGCTTATCTTATGCTTCTATACAGCACAGATTACTAAATAACTGCACATGATTAATCATATTATGCTATATCAATGATTATGGAACTAAAGTAAAATTTGAGGTCACAAGATCTAGAAAAGGAGGGTATTTTGCTATGAAAGAAAAGAAGATATTTGATGCTATTACTGATGTTCATGATGAGCTGATAGAAGAAGTAGAAGACACAAAGCTTGAAAGGAAAAACAATATATGGAAGAAATGGACGGCGATCGCAGCTTGTGCCACTCTGCTTATTATAGGGACTGTATATTTCAGAGGAAAAATTGGAAGTTCATATTCAAGTCCTATTTTGGATGTTGTTTACCCAAAGGCTTATGCTTTTGAAGACCATGACACGTGGAGAAATGTTAGAGAACAAAACCCTGTCGATGACAACTTTATTGCAGCTATTAATGATTTCTCGTACAAAACAGGCACTCTTGTACTTACGGATGAAGGCAAAAATATCAACTATTCTCCACTTTCGTTATA
>CAZTML010000376.1:0-1167 GCA_964614935.1 uncultured Clostridia bacterium
AATGACAAACCCGCCTATTGGCGGGTTTTAAAGTTAGGGCTTTATTATCGCCCTTGCTAATTTCTTTACTAAGTCGTCTCCAAACCTGTAATGCTTAGCCATATAGTCCATGGTTTTATCTTCTAGTCCTGCAGCTGATTGAACTATATTAATGGATTCGTCTACGCTTAAGTCTCTTTGTATTTCGATATAGTCATCTATAAACATCTTAGGGTCTATAGTGTTCATAAAAACACTTGAGTCACAGTTTGCTCTTTCCCAAAACTTATCGTAGGTCCCGAGTCTCATTTCAAAATGCAGGTGTGGACCTGTTACATCTCCGGTTCTGCCGGAATAAGCTATTATTTCGCCCGCTCTTATGGTGTTGCCTTCTGTAACAATATAGCGGGAAAGATGGCTGTACAAGGTCCCATAATTTCCATGGTCTAAGGCTAGGTAGTAACCGTAGCTATTATCGTATCTGGCTACTCTTACTTTTCCATCTGCAACCGCATATACAGGTGTGTTTACTTGTGCATTTAAATCTAAGCCATTGTGCCACCAAAAATATCTACCGTTAACAGTGATGCTCCTTGGGCCGTAGGGGCTATTTATTTCAATATTGTCTAAGGGCAAGTGTTTTAATCTAATCATTTTTCTCGCTCCTTGTTTATAAACTCAGTGAAGTCGCCTGATTTTCCATCGCTTAAAGATTTTAAATATTTTTCAACTGCCATATCTAGATGCATTATTGCATATTCTTCTATAGAATCAAAGGATTTTTGAACTATTTTTTCAATACACTTTTTTGAAATTATTATTTTTAAAGGGGCAGGTAGTAAGGTGTACAAGGTTTCAACAACCCAAGAGAATTTTTCTCCCCCTGCTTTTGTATGGTCTTTATATAAGGCTTCTGCTTCAACTATATATTTTAGAGAAGAGTCTCTCAATTTATCTTGCGCTTTGAAATATGCTGACAAAGCTCCAAGGATTAATGTTAAAATAGATATTACTATCTGTATTATTTGTTCTAAACTCATCGAATATCACTTCCTTATCTTAGGACATTATATTCAATAATCTAGGTTTTTGTTCTTATATATAGTCAATGTGGATTACTTGTAAATATTGTGCATAAAAATTATTTCAATTATAATATTACAAACCGCTAGATTAGTAATTATTCAG
>CAZTML010000377.1:0-1150 GCA_964614935.1 uncultured Clostridia bacterium
TTCGCTTACGCTCAGGATGACACAAATCTATGATTTATGATTATTTACTTATAGTAGGCCATATATAAAAATGCCTACAATTCCTGTTCCTATCATAACTTTTATAGGGTCTGGTTTGTATTTCCTAAGTATAAATACACTTACTGCCACCATTAGCACTGAAATGAAATTTATGTCACTTGAGGTCATATTTGCAAGTGTTATTCCTTCTGTTTTAAATACTGCAAGGGATAGAACTGATATACCTGCTGATGCTATCAATGATACAACAGCCGGTCTTAAACCTTTTAAAACACCTTGAATAGATGATAGTTTCTTGTATTTAAAGTAAAAGTAAGAAAGAGTCAATACAATTATGAAGGATGGTGTGACACAGCCAATTGTTGCAATAATAGCTCCAGGAAGCCCTGCAACCTTTGTTCCTACAAATGTTGAGGCATTAATTGCTATTGGTCCAGGGGTCATCTGGGATATGGTTAGTAGGTCTGCAAATTCCGCCACTGTAAGCCATTTGTGAACTTGCAAAACTTGATTTTCTATGAGGGGCAGGGCTGCATACCCTCCACCGATGCTAAACAAGCCTATTTGAAAAAAGCTTATAAAAATTTCTAAATATATCATTGTTCTTCACCTGCCTTATGAAATAGCTTGTAGTAAAATCCTCCAAAGGCACCGCTTAGAACTATAATTATTGCAACATTTATATTTAAAACAACAGCTGCAATGAATGAAGCAATCATAATCCCCAGTGATACTTTATTTTTACTTTTTACAATATCTTTTACCATCTTAATTATTACATCGATTATTACTGCTGCAACACCTGCACGCATACCTAGTAAAAGTGCATTAACAATAATGTTCTCTTTAAAAGCACCATAAAATTTTGCAATTATAGTTATTATTATTAAAGGAGGTAAAACTGTACCAACTGTTGTAATAACAGCTCCCAAAACTCCTGCCAGCCTATAGCCAACCATAATAGATGTGTTGACTGCAATAGGTCCTGGCGCTGACTGGGATATAGCAACTAAGTTAAGCATTTCTTCTTCATCTATCCACTTAAGTTCTTCAACAAATTTTTTTCTCATTAGTGGAACTATTACATATCCTCCACCAATTGTGAAGGCACTTAAAGTAAAGGTTGATA
>CAZTML010000378.1:0-1142 GCA_964614935.1 uncultured Clostridia bacterium
GAATCTCAGAATTTAAAGATATGAGATCCTTCGCTATCGCTCAGGATGACACAGTCTTAAAATTAAATAATCAGTCAATTGACTGATTATCTGACTATTCCTCTTCTGGTGTTTCTTCTTCAATAATTGCTTCTTCGTTGGCTTCTTCCACAACTTCTATTTCTTCAGCTGCTTTCTTTTCTTCCAATTCTTTTTTGTACTTGTCATAATCGTAAATTGCTTCAAACTTTCCTTCGTGATATTCCTCAATGGCAATAGCTACGGGTTTTATTGTATTTGTTTTTGTTAAAGGTTCCGAGCCATCAATTATTTGCCTTGCCCTCTTCGATATTATTGTTACCAATGAATATCTGCTGTCAACCATTCCAACTAATTCATCTACTGATATTTTTTTCATTTCATTTCTCCCTAATTCTACTGATTAATTCTTTCTTCCTAATTGCTCTGTTTTTTTCAGCATGTATTATATGTTTAATTTTTTCCGTTGCTTCTTCAACATGATCATTTAATACAATATAATCATATTCAAAAGCATAGTCTAATTCATCATAAGCTGATTCCATTCTACGTAAAATTACTTCCTTTGAGTCTGTGCCTCTTCCTTCAATTCTATTTTTTAGCTCAGTAAGTGAAGGTGGAAGAATAAATATAAAGACTCCTCTAGGATAATTCTTTTTAACCTGTAATGCTCCCTGAATATCTATTTCTAATATTATATCATTCCCGTCTTCAAGATGTTTAAACACCTCTTCTTTTGGTGTTCCGTAATAATTGCCATAAACTTTTGCATATTCAAGAAATTCATCATTGTTTATTCTATTTTTAAATTCGTCTTCGTCAATAAAAAAATAACTTATGCCTTCTGCTTCCCCTGGTCTTGGCTGCCTGGTAGTTGCTGAAACAGAAACTTTCAAGTAACTCTCTTCCATCAAAAGCTGCTTACAAATGGTGCCTTTGCCCGCTCCTGAAGGACCTGAAATTACTATTAATAATCCTTCTTCCATTCTTCACCTCTTAAACTTATCCTGGTTGTCGAACCTCTGTGCCATTGTTTCCGGCTGAATTGCTGATAAAATTATATAATCACAGTCTGTTATAATTACAGCCCTAGTTTTTCTGCCGTAAGTTGCATCTATAAGCTT
>CAZTML010000379.1:0-1142 GCA_964614935.1 uncultured Clostridia bacterium
TGCATGAATATGATGTTATTAACTATAAACGATGTAATAAATAAACTAACTAAATCCATTTCTTACCTCCTAAGCTTTCTTTCTTGTAGAAAGATAATTTACAACACCTATTAGTAACCCAAGGAGTATAAATGCTCCCGGTGGCTGTATTGCCATCATGATTGGCTCATAAGCTTCCGGTAAAATTCTAAATCCTAAGATTGTACCGTTACCTAAAATTTCTCTTACTGCACTAAGTAAGGACATGGCCAATAAGAAACCTATACCCATACCTAATCCATCTATAGCTGAATCCAGTACGCCATTTTTAAAGGCAAAAGCTTCAGCTCTAGCTAGGATTATACAGTTAACAACTATTAAAGGAATAAATACTCCCAATGCCTTATATAATTCAAAAGTATATGCATGCATCAATAAATCTATTATTGTTGTAAATGCTGCAATTACTATTACAAATGCAGGTATTCTGACTTCATCCGGTATTAATTTACGTAACATAGAAATAACTATGTTTGATCCGGTTAATACGGCAATTACAGCCACTCCCATTCCTATTCCATTCAATAGTGATGTAGTTATTGCCAATGTAGCACACATACCAACCTGCTGAACTAAGATAGGATTTTCTTTTACTATACCATTTTTAAATATATCTAATTTATTCATCTTATCCTCCTATTTCAAATATTCCGCATATACTTTAATTGCATTATTAACAGCACTTAAGTATGACTTGGAAGAATAAGTTGCACCTGTAACAGCATCATATTCACTTTCGGCTATTTCAATGCTACCATCCCTGCCGATAAACTGATCTGTAAAAGCGGGTAGGGTAGTTTTTGAGCCTATTCCTTCAGTTTCAGCATGAGATATTACACTTGCTCCTGATATTTGTCCATCGGGAGTGAAACCAACATACAGTTCCATGTCACCGCTAAAGCCTTTAACAGTACTCAATGTTCTTACTACTTTACCAAGCTCATTTCCAGAAGCATCAGTTGCAGTCATTACATTTATAATTTTACTGTTTTCACCAATAATTGTTTCGACCAAAGCTGTATCTTCGTAGTCTTTGAAAAGTACAGAACCTGGCATTACAGCTTCCAAAATAGCCGGGTCCATGCTTGCCATTGCTTCATTTT
>CAZTML010000380.1:0-1141 GCA_964614935.1 uncultured Clostridia bacterium
CCTACTATAGCTATTATTATAAAGGGAACTAGTATTGGGGAACTTGATACTATACCTACTAGGAAGTTTTCTAAAGACCTTATAATTCCGTTAACGGTATTTATAAAACCATCCCTTGACCTTTCCCACACGCTGTCCTTAGTTTTTAATGTTAGACTTGCAGTCAATACTTCTTCTACTTGCAAATTAATTGTTGACATTGCTGCCCTATCATCTATATCGCTTAAACTTATATTTAAGGCGTCTATTTCAGTTCTTACTCTTCTAAGCTCATTTTCTATAAGAAGCATTTCTTCAACAGTAGTTGCCTTTTCAAATAGTTGCCTTAAGTGTTCTTCCTGAATTTCCAAGTTTTTAACTTTATTATCTTTTTCATAATACTCTTTTGTAACATCAGTTTCATCTATATTCTTTCTTCTTACATCAGAATTGCTTTCAAGATAATCAACTAATTCGTAGAAACTTTCCTGAGGAACCCTGATTTTTATGCTGCCGTACATGAGTTTTTGGTCGTTATAAACTTGATAAACTTCAGTGTTATTGCTTTCTAAGAAACCGCCTAGAGAACTTAGTTTCAGTGATAAATCATTTAAAAATGTGTCATAATCTTCTGTTTGAGAAGATATTGTACCGTTCTTGATGATTTTCATTTCTCTTTCTTCTACATAGGACATCATAATAGAAGTATTTGGTTGACTTTCACCTCTTGCATCTATGGTATCCCTATCAGATTTTGCTTCATCTTCATAACTTTCTTCCATCATTGGTGGTGCAGACTGTGGTGCAGTCGGCATACCTCCTGCTACACCATATTCAGCAGGTGATTCAGGTGATGCCATATCATAGGAAGATTCATTTTTAGCTTCCATTCTGAAATTGCTCATATTATTTATATTGGCTACTAAAAATACCAGTATAAAGGCAGCAGCAATACTTCCATATTTCACCCACTTGAAGCGGTTAATCTTTTTAATTTTTGATTTTTCCTTTGTCTTTGTTTGAGAGCTGGTTTCTATTTGAGGGCTTACATCTAATAGCTTATTATGAAGCCTCTTACAGTAACCTTCAGGTGGCTCTTCATCCGGCAAACTTTGCAATACTGATATTAATTCTTTATATTCTTTTAATTCTTTTTGACAAT
>CAZTML010000381.1:0-1133 GCA_964614935.1 uncultured Clostridia bacterium
TGTTTGTATTCAGGAGATGCAGGGTCTTCTTCTAGTGTCATGATAGAGAATCCTGTGTAACCGTAAAGTATAGTTACTATAGGGCTAAGCATGTTGAAGAAGGCAAATGGAGCATATGCAAATGTTGATACTCCTAAGAATGATGCCATTGTAGCACCGCATGTATTCCATGGAACAAGTGCTGAAGTTACTGTACCTGAGTCCTCAAGAGCACGTGATAAGTTTCTAGGTGCTAATCCTCTTTCAGCATAAGCGTCCTTGAACATTTTTCCTGGAAGCGCAATACCTAAGTATTGGTCTGCACAAAGTACATTTACAAACAAACAAGATAAAGCTGTAACCAAAATCAATGAGCCTGTATCTTTTGCAAAATCAAGCATTTTGTTTGCTATAGTAGCCATCATGCCAGTTACTTCAAGAACACCACCAAATGTAAGTGCACACATTATCAATGAAATGGTCCACATCATTGAATCCATACCACCGCCTGATAACAACTCATCAACCATTACATGACCAGATTCAGCAGCCACTCCATAATGAATAGCATCTACAATACTTGCTGGGTCTCCATTGCCTTGGAACAACATACAAATTGCGCCAAGTAAAACTCCTAGTAGAAGTCCCGGGATTGCAGGTATTTTCATTGCAACAGCTGCGATTGTAATAACAGGAACCAACAAGAATAGTGGGTTAATATAATAAATGCTTTCAATTGCTGTTAATATACCTTCAATTTCTGCTGCATCTATTGCTTGACCTCTGTATTGTAGGCCTAATATAATGTAGATTACAGCTGAAATACCATAAGAAAAAAGTGTTGTGTATCCCATGTGTTTAATGTGGTCAAACAATGTAGCACCTGCCATTGCTGGAGCTAAGTTTGTTGTATCTGACAAAGGAGACATTTTATCTCCAAAATATGCTCCGGATACTATACAACCTGCTGCCAAAGCCGGTGAAATACCAAGACCTTGAGCTACACCTATAAGTGCAACTCCAACAGTTCCTGCTGTAGTCCATGAAGATCCTGTTGCAATGGCAACAACACTGCACAATAACAATGCAGTAATTAAGAAGAATGTAGGCGATAATATTTTTAATCCATAATAAATTAATGTAGGAACTACACC
>CAZTML010000382.1:0-1113 GCA_964614935.1 uncultured Clostridia bacterium
CCTTATTCTCGATTATTAGTAACACTGAATCTTTCTTTTTCTTTTTTATCTCTATGCAGAAAAATGGTTCAGGAGCATAATAAAAATTAAGATATTCATTATCTATCATATTAAATGTAAGGATGCTTTTTCCTTCCTTACTCTCTAGAAATTTTTCATCTCCCCACATTTCAAATGACCGTTCTTTTATTGACATTTCATTGTTTAAGTTATCTTTTTTATTCCATAAAAAATTGCTTAGTTTTAATATTTGTTCCTGATATTCCTCATAAACTTCTGGATTTTTTAAGTATCTTGTTATATTAAGTTTTGGATTAAGCTTTATTATCTCTTTTTTTAACTCTGTATAATCCTTTTTTTCAGTAACCTTTCTATACTCACAATAAACCTTCGGATTAAAAGATGTCATACCTTTTGATTTAATCGGCTTAATTTTATTATTTTCAATCATCTCATCAACAGCTATCTTGAGTTCTACATAAGAATCTATGTTGAAACTGTCCATTATTGTATTATAGTTAAATCGTTTGTCCTTTATTTTATTTACATTATACATTTCTATATCCTTTGTATTAATAATTACTTATTATTTGTACATTACCATCACCGCTTACAGTAATCTTTGCAATTTGTAACCCTAATTATATACGGAAATATTTAGATTATGCAATGATTCTTGCAATGGATTGCTTTAGGTATTAGACATAGGGATTCGAGACATTAACGTTGCAATGTCCAGTGGGGTCGGTTCCCACTAGACATTATATTGTTTTTTTAATATAGACACTCAGAGTATAATATTAGTGGCCTTTGTGTTCTCCATGTCCATGACCATGTGTATGACCATGATCGTGGTCTTCACCTTCTGCCATCTTAAAAAATGTAACATAAGCTTCTACATATTCTCTTGCAGCTTGTACATCATTAATATCAAATTCTTTTAGGGCGATTGCTTTGTTGAATTTTTCTTCCAAAGCATGGTATTCTTCGTCCGTTACCAAACCTTTAAGCGGTGACATGGCGCCTACTTCAATAGCCTTATCAGCAGTCCGTCCCTACTGCCTTTTCGACTTTATTTTTACCCTTTCTTTTAGCCAAATATAGGGCCCTATC
>CAZTML010000383.1:0-1106 GCA_964614935.1 uncultured Clostridia bacterium
CCGAAAACCCGGCTATAGATTTGGAAACACCAAAAAGCAAAAGCAGACTGCCGGTAGCTTTAACATTGGATGAATCAAAAAACTTGCTATCATCCATATCCGGCTCCAACGAAAAACGTGATTATGCAATAATTATGTTATTCTTAAATTGTGGTCTACGTTTATCAGAGCTTATAAGTATCGATATAGACAAAATTAAGGGAGATACTTTAACAGTTATTGGAAAAGGCAACAAGGAAAGAACAATTTACTTAAATGATGTATGTGTTAAGGCTATAGAAGAATATTTGGAAGTAAGACAAGATCCAAAGCCAGGACATGAAAAGGCTCTTTTTATAAGTAACCGAAAAACCAGGTTCTCTCAAAAAGGCGTTCAACATATGTTGGACAAATATTTACAAGAAGCCGGCTTATCAGGTAAAGGATACTCCCCTCACAAGCTTCGCCACACAGCAGCTACTCTTATGTACCAACATGGCCATGTTGATATTAGAGCATTACAGGAAATTTTAGGCCATGAAAGCATCTCAACAACACAAATTTATACTCATATTAACAAAGACTTACTTCGTGATGCAGTAAAGCAGAATCCGTTAAATGAAATTGATGGAGATGAATAATGGGTATCATAATTGGATATTATTGTAAATATTATTGATATATTGTCTACTCTTTGCTATACTAATATAAATGATTTAAATTTATTAATAATTGGAGGAAAAAATGGAGCATCAACATATTAAGAAATTCTCATTTGCTGAATTTGAAAAGTTAATAAAAAAAGATAATATAAAATATGAATTAATAGATAACATATTATTTATGTCTCCAAGACCCAATTATAAGCATCAAGAAATTATGGGAAACTTATATCTTGAAATTGGAAATTATCTAAAAGGTAAGCCCTGCAAGGTTTTTACCGAAGCAGAGCTTCAATTGGATGATAATGTTATAATTCCTGATATTTCAATTATTTGTGGTCTAGAAAATACTGATTTTCAAAGATACAAGGAAGCCCCTGAACTTGTGATCGAGATATTAAGCGACAGCAGTCGATATACAGATGGCTTCACCAAGCTAAATAAATATGAGAAATTTGGAGTTAA
>CAZTML010000384.1:0-1096 GCA_964614935.1 uncultured Clostridia bacterium
CTTTTCCATTTAATTTCATACCCATTCTCCTTTGATTTTAAAGTGTTGTAAAGTAAATACTTTTACTAATTTCATTAATTCATATTTTACCTTATTAACATTATATTGTCAATAATTACTAATGCTGAAATTTTTGCAGTGAGTTGTAAGGTAAAAGACCCGTTATTTGCTCGAGTACTTTGTCACCTGCAAAATGACCATATGTGTCATTTGCATTTTTAAAGTTATCAATGTCTAGAATTATAATAACAAATCATGTTAGACCACCCTTAATAAATCTATTCCTTATAAGTCCCTGACTGACATCTTCACGTATTTATTAAACATGAATATAATATATAAAGTCCCTGCCTTAAACTTCTGCATAAATATAAATTTCATTTTCTACATGTAAGGTCTAATCTCCACTAAATGCAACTTTTTTAAAAATTTCCTTAAAATATACTCGATTATTATTTAAATTTCAACGTTTTATAGCCTTTGCACAAAAATACAGAAATGTCATCCAAAAAGTGAATATATACATAAATTATTCACTTTATTTTCTCCCACTCATTTTCTTTAAATCCAACCAAAACAACTTCTTCACCTACGAGTATAGGTCTTTTAACAAGCATGCCATCTGTTGATAATAGTTTTATTTGCTCTTCTACAGACATATCTGCCAATTTTTCCTTCAAATTTAAGTTTTTGTATAAAGTACCGCTGGTATTAAAGAATCTTTTTAAAGGATATCCGCTTTTTTCAATCCAGGTTTTTAATTCACCTTCATTGGGATTCTCTTCTTTTATTGCCCGTTCCTCAAATTTTATATTGTTTTTTACCAACCAATCCTTAGCTTTCTTGCATGTACCGCACTTTGTATAACAAATAAATGTATATTTCATTTTATTCTCCTAAGTTTAATTGTAATACTGGACTTATGGTTCATCTGCATCTGCATCTTTATCGTCTTCATAAAAAAAATCAAAAAAAACGTCATCCATATTGACTGAAAAACCCCATCCCATATGTACTGTTTTTTGTCTTATATTATCAGCTTCTTCAATAAACATTTCCTTTAAATTATTTTCTGTTATATAACTTAATGCTTTAT
>CAZTML010000385.1:0-1094 GCA_964614935.1 uncultured Clostridia bacterium
TGGGGCGTATCTGGTCAGTGAATAGTGTTTTGATTACTTTTAAGTAATTTTACGATATTTTCAATGAATTTTATCTTTAATGTTTTTGTTTTAAACAATTCTAATTAATCTTAAAGTATAAAATTTTGCCCGAGATTTGCCCGGGGCAAATTTAATAGCGTAAAGTTTAATATTAATAAATATACAATTTATCTATTAACAATTTTGTGTCACACAACCGTATCAATAATAAGTAGCCACTATAAGGTGTATATGAAAATGCAGTTATTTATATCTTTACATTTAATTCTCTTACGACCATCTCGAGTTAAATATATTTCCTATCCCTATAGCTCCAATTTTTAAAGAATTCACCCTCTTCAATCATTGCTTGATAAGGTGGTAATGTAAAATCTATTATTGTATTTATTACAACCGTAAGCTCTAGTTCATACCTTAATACTTTTTTGCAGAAATTCTCCCATCTTTTTTGGATTTGACTATTGTCAGCAAGTCTTGCTATTACAGATATAGAGTCTTTTTCATGTGGTGTGCCTCGATTAGATAGTGTTTCATAAATTGCCTCTTGGAGTTCTCTTCCTTCAAAATCAAATGTTGTTGCTAAATAATATATATCATAAAAATCTTTCATGCGACCTGTAGCTTCCATCAATGATATAATTGCATCTAGTTTCTCTGCAATTGTAGACTCTAATGAATATGTTAACACATTAGGTTCTTCAAACTCATTCAATAACACTGGTAGGGTCCTTTCAACTGGGGAAGGTATAATAATATCGCCGACTCCAAAATCTATACTAAATGGAGTCTTTGTTCTTCCAATAATACCTACAAGATTAACTCTAATCCCATGATATTCTTTAGCTTCACTAATTTCCTCTAAACCTCTAATTTGAAATTCTATGAAATCATTTTTACTCGGTTGAGAAATAATCTCCTTAACAAGTTTTTCTATAGATTCTAAATCATTAGAATAATTGCTCAAAAGATAATCTGCATCAACTGTTGGTCTAGTAGTAAATCCACTAATTGAATATAGAAGATAGCCTCCTTTAAGAATTAAATTCTCTCTATAGCTACTTCCTGAAAGTCTC
>CAZTML010000386.1:0-1089 GCA_964614935.1 uncultured Clostridia bacterium
AAAATTTAGGTGCTAAAAGGGCTGATATTGCAACTATTTATGGAAGGTCTCTTCAAAGAATTGCAGTAACAATTGGGCTTATATTTACATTTGTTTTTGCTTTTGGAGGAGGTTTCCTTGTATCTTTATATACAAGTGAACAGGCAGTTATTGAAGCAGGAGCACAAATTCTGATTATAGTTGCGTTTCTAGCTCCTATACAAACTTCAAATGTGGTTGTAACCGGAAGTTTGAGAGGGTCAGGGGATACTCTATTTGTTGCATATACATCATTTTTTAGTATTGGTATTATTAGACCAGGAGCAACTTGGCTATTCTGCTACCCCATGGGTTTAGGTTTGGTTGGTGCGTGGTTTGCTTTTGCAACAGACCAACTCTTGCGATTTGTCGTAAATTACACTAGATTTTTAAAGGGTGAATGGACGAAAATAAAGATATGATGGTGATGATATAGTTGGTGCTAGGCACCGATTTATTGGTCAGTGGGGACGGTTCTCACTGGCCATTATACTTAGTTAATTGGAGAATATACATTGTACTTAAATGTAGAGGACATATGTTCGTTAACCAATCTACTTTCATCTCTGCTAGAGCAGTAAGCCTGAATAGAGAGTGTTTTATCCATTTCATTGTTATATGCGATACTGGTTTTTGTTGTTATATCGGCTTCTCTTAACATATCAGCAAATTTTTTACCGTTATTAATATTATCTGCAGTAATATCATATATGAACAGTTTATCTTTCTCAGCTTTTTTAACAAAGGTCCCTGGAAGCAGTGTTCCTATAAATGTTGCTGCAAAAATGGCAATAATACTCATAGGGCCATCTGTTTTAGCCATTTTCATAACCATGACCATGTATATTGCTGTTGACAGTGCTGCAAATAAGCTTGATACTAAAAACCTTTCTTTTATAAGAAAAATATTTTTCATTGTGTTTAAGGTATTGTCGATAAGTTTTAAAATAAATACTATTAAAATTTCCATTGAATTCCCTCCTTTCTTGTTTTGCTTTTTTTGCAAAAATAAAAGACTCTTATAAAGAACACAAGAGTCTAACAAATCATATTAATTACTCTATTAAAATT
>CAZTML010000387.1:0-1082 GCA_964614935.1 uncultured Clostridia bacterium
GTAAGCATTGGGATATTGTCATACCCGTGGAGAGAGTCTATATTCATTATCTTAAAAGAGTAAGCTTCTAACTTTAACGCATTTTCAATAGTACTATTGTTCTTTAAACCATCAATAGCAATCTGGAGCTCATATATTACATTAAGATCTCTTTCTACTACAGAAGAATTTATACTATTACTGATATTCAATGTTACGAGTGATATAACAACTAAAAAAAGAGATAGAAAAATTAGGATTACTGATATTTTGTTGTCTTTGACATAATTCATAAGATTAATCCTCCTCATAGCATTTCAGCATATTCACTGCGAAGTGTATTAAATGGCTCTGATAAATTCATTGCAAATACAATTACCAAAAAATAGCATTGTTCAAAAACATTATCATTATATCCATAAATGAAATCTCCCAAATTTATCATATACCCTTCTCTGTATACTTTGTCTAGTTCTTCCGCAATAATTTTTAATTCATCGTAATGGGTATAGTTTGTCTTTAGTTCATCATAGTTTTTAACTAAGTAATCGTAGGCGTTATTAGTTACTTCCATATCTTCCAATGTTATATCAATATTTAAAAACTCTCTAATCAAATTTACATTTGATTCAGAACGTATAATTTCAAGAGTATTTATAGCAAAATCAATGTTATCAGGCTCATCTGGTGATATAGACATCATTTTATTGCTTGTTATCATATAATCTTGAGATGTGCTTATAATGGTATTAATCAAATAGCTATATGTGGTGTGTACCGCGAAAGAAAACAAACTTATAGATATAATAAATACTACAATTGATATTATTAGGAATTTGATACTGAATTGATTTTTTACTTCCATTATATCCTCCTCGTTACTTTGCAAATATTTTGAAGTAAATTTTAGGTTTTATATTATTTCATTTAGATGAACAGCTTTTAATAAATAAAATCTGTTCATCTAAAATATCTTTAAAAATTAGTTGGGAGTATACTCACTTACTAATTTTTAATATATGCAAAAGTTAACACAGTTTATATAATATAAAATATACTCTTATCCTATATAAGAAAAATAACCTGAGTCAAATGTTGGATAA
>CAZTML010000388.1:0-1078 GCA_964614935.1 uncultured Clostridia bacterium
TTAATTAGTGAATATTTGTGTCCAATATGGTCTTCCACTTGAGTTAGTTTCATAACCAACGCCAATCTTTGAGAAGTTATTAGAAAGGATGTTTGCTCTGTGTCCTGGTGAATTCATCCATGCATTTACAACTGTTTCAGGTGTTCTTTGTCCTGCTGCAATGTTTTCGCCCCATGCTGACCATTTGATTCCAAACTGTCTTAGCATGTCTCCTGCACTGCCATAAGTAGGTGATTGATGTGCAAAGTAGTTGTTTACTGCCATATCTTTAGATTTAGCTCTTGCAACATTTGAAATTGCTGAATCCATTTGTAATGTAGGCAGTCCTGCTTTTTGTCTTTCCACATTAACAAGTTCTACTACTTTTTGCTCATATGATAAATTTGACGAAGAAACTGGTGTATTATTGTTTTCAACTGGTGCCGGAGCTGGTGCTGGAGCAGACTTTTCAACAGGAGGAGCTACCGGTTTTTCAACAGCTACTGGTTCTTTTGGAGTTGGTGCTGGTTTCTCAACAGGTTTTGTTGGAACTGGCGCTTGTACAGCTGGTTTTTCTGCTGGTGCATACTGCTTTAATACTTCATTCCAATCAAATGAATTTAAGTCTACTTTCTTTCCGTTAACAGTTACTTTGTACTGTGTGTTTGTATTGGTTTGTGTGTAATTTCTTAATAAATTATTTAAGTTACTCTTATAATTTGTTGTTGTACAATCTTTTGTTGCAGCAAAAGCTGATGTCGAAGATAGGGCTAATACTGCTGTTAATGTAAGTGCAATAATTCTTTTTTTCATGATATACTCCTATAGTTTTAGATTTTTGAGAAATAGGTAAACTATTTCTTTTTAAATGTTTGAACTTTTGTGGAACCTTTTTAAAAGTTTTTCGTCATGAATGAATTATAGCACCCGAAAGCCCTTAAAAGAACACACAATAACTTCATGAATTTCCAGATGTGACAAGTATATTACACTATTTTGCAAACAAAAGAAGAAAATACAAAATTATTACAGATAGAGAGCCTTTCTTCAAAAACACTTAATAGAAGTTTAATTATTTGGACAATATATGTAAAATGTG
>CAZTML010000389.1:0-1074 GCA_964614935.1 uncultured Clostridia bacterium
CTACTTATGGTTTTATTAATTGGTTTTTTGTATTCTATTGTTACTGTTCACCCATTATATATAAAGAACGCTCAGGATTACAGACCCAGTTGGGTATGAACTGTAACTTTCTATTGGTGAATTAAAAAACTTAAGCCCTTCTATTAGGCTTAAGTTTTTCGTGACTAAAATATTCTTAACTAGGAAGTTTCATTCACTAATATGTTTTAGAAGCTTCTCTAATTTATCTCCTTCAAACATGTATTTCTTGCTACAGAAGTGGCAAACTGTTTCAATTTTTTCGTCTTCTTCGATTATTTCTTTTAAATCCTCTTTGCCTATTGATATTAGGGCTCGCTCCATTCTTTCCTCTGAGCAGTCGCAATCAAAGGCTACTGGTATTTTATCTAATATTTCAATATCGAAATCAGAAAATATTTCTTTTGCGATTTCCTCTACATCCTTATCGTTATCAAAGTAATCTGATACTGATTTTAAATTGTTCAGAGTATTTTCTAATTTTTCAATGTCTTCGTCCTCTATAAAAGGTAGGGTCTGAACCATAAACCCCCCCGCTGACTTAATGCTATAATCTGTATCAACAAGAACCCCTAAGGCTACGGCTGTATTTTGTTGTTCAGATAAATAATAATAAAGAGCTAAGTCTTCGGCGATTTCTCCAGTCACTAAGTCGGTGCTCCCTACATAGGGCTCCTTCATCCCAATATCCATCATAACAGTTAATTTACCGTTAACTCCAACGGCTCCACCCACATTCAATTTCCCATTTTCTTTTAGTTCTAAATCTACATTAGGATTGCTAACATAACCTTTTACGTGGCCTGAATTATCAGAAACAGTTAAAATAGTACCTATAGGACCTCCACCATTTATGTTGATTGTTAGTTTATCCTCTTCATTTTTCATCATGTAACCCATCATGAGGCCGGCTGTAAGAGTTCTGCCTAGGGCTGCTGAAGCTGTAGGTGTAGTATCGTGATGTTGCCTTGCTTCTTCCACTGTATTTGTTGTTTTAGCCATAAAAATTCTAAATGTTTGCTTCTTATCTATTGCTCTTATCATGTAATCCATTGT
>CAZTML010000390.1:0-1064 GCA_964614935.1 uncultured Clostridia bacterium
GCTCCTGCTCTGCCATGGTCTGCGCTCCTGCAAAAGTCATAGGCATTGAAAGTTGTAAAATCATAACAAAAACTATGATTAAACTCAACTTTTTTGTCTTTTTTAAATTTCTCAAAATTTATACCTCCTTTTTGTAAATTTCTATTTATAAGCTATTGCCTTAAATAACAATATATTTCATTTAAACCAACGAATACACCTATATCCTTTAGCGGTTAATCAAACATAATTTTTCCAGAATGATACTTATTGTCTAATTATGTTGATATCTTAATATTATATTAACGAGATAACTAATTATCTACCCCTTTATTGTTGTTTTGTTTCCCATTTCTTGTTATTTATATTAATGTGCTCAGTTGTTATCTTTGGATGAAATTTCATCTTTAGATATTACCTAAATTTCCACCAAAATAAAATATAATAACTTCTACAGTCTTGGATTAAACAATAATTCAGGATATTTTTTTCAAATTATCTAAACACTTCATGAAATTAGGAGAAATAAAAAAATTATTGCCAATGTTAAAAGATAGAAAAAAGAACTACATATTTATGATAATAACAAAACCCATACCCCCATTTAAATTACTTGGTTGTACGGGTTTTTTTATCTATTTTGATGAAAATTTCAAGTTAACGCAGTATCTAATTATCTACCCCTTTATTGTTGTTTTGTTTCCCATTTCTTGTTCTTTAATATAGCTTATTTATTATTATTAATTCTAAACCATGGACAGGTATAGAAATATTTAAATGGTATATATCATTTATATTAATGTGCTTAGTTGTTATCTTTGGATGAGATTTCATCTTTAGATATTCTATTTCTTCTGTGGTCATATTTTCAGGGCTCCCCAATTTTAACCATTCGTCAAAGGCTGAACCGTGTTCTTTGTTTAGTTCATACCTTGTAATCTTGTACTCTCCCCACAGACCTTGTAGTTCAACTTGCTCTTCTAAATTGCCCTTTGATTCAAAAACCATGTATCTGTCTTTATATGTCAGAGCTGATGTATCTCCTTTTAAAAACAAATCATCGAAATATGCAAAGTTATATGCTA
>CAZTML010000391.1:0-1051 GCA_964614935.1 uncultured Clostridia bacterium
CCATATTTTCAATAAAAATTAAATATAAAGATAAGTATATCCACCCTAAATTCATAGCCAAATTGATAAATGACTTATTTGGCATTCAAACAAGGGCAGGTTGTGCATGCGCAGCACCGTATGGTCATAGATTGTTAGACATAAGTAAAGATACTTCTCATATTTTCAGACATTTTATAAAAGAAGGAATTACATCTATTAAACCTGGATGGTTGAGGTTTAATATTCATTATATTATGAGTGAAAATGAAGTGGATTTCATATGTAGTGCAATTGAATTTATTGCTGAAAATGGTTATCTATTCTTAAATGAATATGTTTTAGATATAAAATCTGGTGATTGGACTTACAAGAATGATAGTAAGCCTTTTAGTATTGTTGATCACTTTGGTGCTGAAGAAAGTATCAAATGGATGGTTAAAAGTAGTGAAAAGGCTAAGAAAGAAGAGTTATCTTCAAATATATCTTCAGAAGTATCTGTAAATGATCCAAGCGAAGAATATGAAAAATATTTATCCGAAGCAAAAAAGTTCGCCTCACAATTAAGAGAAAAGGATTTAAACCTTAAATCATTTGATGGCCAGGAATGCCCTTCGTGGTTTTATTATGTAAATTCTAAGCTCTGAAAAATAGGGTTAAGGCATCTTTCACTGTTCTCAGAATAAAGAGATGGGCGTTTTTGATTCTCATGAATGAGAAGAACCGCCCTCTTGTATTCTTATCTTATGGCTTTGAATGTGATTAATTCAACATCCTTAGAGATGTAATGCTCCTTTGTTATTTGCTCCTTCATAAGGTCTGTAGATAGGTATTTTTTGTTGTCATCTGCAAATACAGTCACAATTACAGCATCCTTATTATTAAGAATATTTTGTGCCTTTAAGACACCTATTAGGTTAGCACCGGAGGAAATGCCTACCCCTATTCCTAATTCTAATGCTAATTTTCTCGCCATGTTGATTGCATCACCGTCATCAACACAAATTATATCATCTAGTTGATTTAATTCTACAATATCAGGAATCATTCCATCACCTATACCATCGATTCT
>CAZTML010000392.1:0-1047 GCA_964614935.1 uncultured Clostridia bacterium
ACTTTCCTTCTTCAACTGTAGCCAATTCCCCTGCTACAAAAAACAAACGCATTTGAATCTTCTTCAAATCATCCTTAATGCTTTCATCTTCAACAAATTTAGCTGCAAATCCTATGTAGGAATTTAACTCATCAACAGTACCGTAAGATTCCACTCTTAATGAGTCCTTATCAACTCTCGTTCCATCATACAAAGATGTTTGCCCCTTATCACCTGTCTTGGTATAAATTTTCATGTTTGATTCCTCCTAAATTCTATTACTTATTTCATCAGCAATTCTTCCGAATTCATCTAATGTTAGTTTCTCTCCCCTTATACCCGGATTAATGCCTGCAGAAACTAAAGATTCACTTATTATTTCTTTTGATAAATTCAAACTGTTGCTAAGGCCATTTAAAATTGTTTTTCGCCTTTGACCAAAAGATGCTTTTATTACAGCAAAAAGCATGGCTTCATCCACCACTTGGATTCTTGGTTCAGGTAAAATATTAAATTCAATAACAGCAGAATCAACCTTAGGTTTGGGCATAAATACGGAATTTGGAACAATCATTGCAATATTGGTGTCTGCACGGTATTGAACTGCGAGGGTTATTGCACCGTATTCCTTAGTACCTGCCTTTGAATTAAGCCTTTGTGCCACTTCCTTCTGTACCATTACCACAATCTTGGAAACTTTATATTTCTCCTCCAATATTTTCATAATGATAGGTGTAGTTATATAGTAAGGTAGATTTGCAACAATTTTTACATCCAAACCCTGAAACTCTTCGACCATAAGTTTATTAACATCAACCTTCAAAAAATCCTCATAGATAACCTTCAAATTCGGATAATTAAGTGTGCCCTTATGAACGTCCATCAAGCTTTTGTCAACTTCAACAGCAACAACCTTTTTTGCCCTCTCGCACAAAGCTTGTGTAAGAGTACCAAAACCAGGCCCAATTTCCAAAATCCCGGTATTTTCATCTATATCAGCAATTTCAGCAATTCTTTTAATAATATTCCCGTCAATCAAGAAATTCTGTCCCAAGGACTTGCTGAATT
>CAZTML010000393.1:0-1044 GCA_964614935.1 uncultured Clostridia bacterium
TTTTGAAAGTTGGGTCTTCTTCAGCTAACTTTTGAAGTCCTACACCCATCTTATCTTGGCCTGCTTTAGTTTTAGGTTCAATTGCAACCTCTATAACAGGTTCAGGGAATTGCATTGATTCTAGCACAATAGGGTGGTCAGGATCGCACATTGTATCTCCTGTGGTCGTTATTTTCAAACCAACAGCAGCGTCTATGTCACCTGTGTAAGATTGTTTAATCTCTTCCCTCTTGTTAGCATGCATCTGTAGAATTCTACCTATTCTTTCTCTCTTGTTCTTGGTTGAATTCAATACATAGCTACCTGATTCCAATACTCCTGAATAAACTCTGAAAAATGTAAGTTTACCCACAAATGGGTCTGTTGCTATTTTAAATGCCAGTGCTGATAATGGGGCATCATCTGAAGCCTCTCTTACAATTTCTTCATTTGTAACAGGATCAAATCCTTTCATCTGTGGAACTTCTAATGGATTTGGTAAATAATCAATAACTGCGTCCAACATAAGTCTTACGCCTTTATGTTTGTAAGCTGTACCACAAAGAACCGGTACAATTTCATTGGCGATTGTAGACTTTCTGATTGCTGTTTTCAGCTCTTCAGCTGAGATTTCTTCACCATTTAAATACTTTTCCATTATATCTTCATCAAAATCTGATAAAGCTTCTATAAGTTTATCTCTATATTCCTGAGCTTGGTCTAAATAATCTGCAGGTATGTCGATAACTTCTAAATCTGTTCCTTGGTCATTGTTATATCTCGTTGCTTTCATGGCAACTAAATCTATAATAGTATCAAATTGATCTTCAGCACCAATTGGCAACTGAATAGGAACAGCATTTGCTTTTAATCTTTCTACCATGGTACTTACTGAATAAAGGAAGTTAGCTCCCATTTTATCCATCTTGTTTACAAAACAGATTCTTGGTACCTGGTATTTATCTGCCTGTCTCCAAACAGTTTCTGACTGAGGCTCAACACCCATCTTAGCGTCAAATATTGCTACAGCACCATCTAGTACTCTCAAGGATCTTTCAACTTCAA
>CAZTML010000394.1:0-1029 GCA_964614935.1 uncultured Clostridia bacterium
AAATACCCTCCTTAACTAAAAGAAGAGTATTCTTATTTTTTAAAATTATTCTTTTACAACAATCACTGGGCAGGGTGCCTCGGAAATAACTCTTTGTGTTACAGAGCCTATGAAAAATCTTGTAATCTTCGAAAACCCTCTTCTTCCCATAATTATATAATCATAAGAATCTTCAGCTGCGTTTAATATTTCAATGTATGCTTCTCCTTCAGCAACCTTTTTTTCATAGTTAATACCCTCAAGTTCTAATTCATCAATGAATGCATCAAACATTTTTGTTCCTGCTTGAAGATTTCTTTCCATCATGTGTTCAATATCCGATTCACCGGTATAATAGTATTCGCCTCTTCTATACATGTTAGGAATAGTTACAACAGTAATAAAGGTAATCTGGCTATCATATCTCTTTGCAATATCAATAGCCTTTTCCGCAGCTTTCTTCGAGGCTTCAGAGCCATCAACAGGTACCAATATTTTTTTAACCATATACGTAAACCTCCTTTATTTATAAACTCTTGTAATATATACCTACCCAAATAATTCCATATTAAACATCTTTTATTAAGGAATCTAATATTCATAAAAAAGTAGCTATCAAACAATCATCTCCTATTTTTACATTATGCTTGGTAAAATCAATTTAAAAAGCCCCACTTATGTAGGGCTTCATTTTATTAAATCATATTATCTTTATTCAAATATAACTACATCGTACTTTTTGCTTAACTCATCTTTTCTTTTCGTATATACATTTTCTTGTTTTACAGCATAGCAATTATCTTTTACTTGCTGGTATGCTTCTTCAAATTCCGCAACTTTTGCTGGCTCATGTTCTGTAAGTTTTATTATATGGTAGCCAAATTGTGTTTTTACAGGCGGGCTTATTTCTCCTACCTTCATTGAAAAGACAGCTTCTTCAAATTCTGGTACCATTTGACCTCTTCCAAATTGACCTAATGCCCCTCCATTTTCCTTTGAAGGACAAGATGAATTTTGTGCAGCTGCATCTTCAAAAGATAGTCCTTTTTT
>CAZTML010000395.1:0-1025 GCA_964614935.1 uncultured Clostridia bacterium
GAAAGATTAGTATTTATTGTATAAATAAGGTATTATAGATATAATTGTAGAATTATAATCAATTATTGAATTAAAGGGGGTAAAAATGTCAGACAACTACGAATTAATAAACAAAAATCAATACTTAAATATGAGTATAAGTCTTCATAGCGTTAATAACTTCATGTTTCATCTACATAATGAGCTGGAGCTTCTAATAGTTTTAAAAGGGTCTATAATTATAACAATTGGTCTAGAAAAATATGAATTATTTGAGAATGATTTCATTGTAGTAAATAAGAATGAGGTTCATAGCTCATCAAGAACTAATGAGGAAAATATTTGTTTAGCCATAGAAATTAATTCAACTATTATAGACAAATTTTATCCAGGTTTTAGCAAGCTAGTATTTGACTGCAAATCATTTGAACATGCGGATAAAAACCAAGTTACAGATAAAATAAGATACCATATAGCAAGTATCATCTGGGGAATAAATAAGAAGGAAACAGGATTTCAATTTGACATTTGGCTTCATGCCATTAAAATTTCAAAAGAACTGTTGATTAACTTTAAAAGTGGAGAATTAATCAATGAGGATAATATAATTAATGAAGATAGGACTAAAAGAATACAAAGAATTATAAACTTTATTGATGATAAATTTGAAGATGGCGTTACATTAGATGATATAGCAAAAAAAGAAGGTATGAATTCATATTACATATCTCATTTTATTAAGGAGTCTATAGGGATAACATTTCAAGACTACAAAAATTATAAAAGGCTTGATAAAGCTGAGAAACTTTTATTAAGAACTAATGATAAAATAACGGATATAGCCCTTGCTAGTGGTTTCCCAAGTGCCAAGTCTTTAAATAATATATTCCTAAAATATTACTCATGCACACCTACCGAGTATAGAAAAGAAAAATCTTCAATGACCCAAAGTGAGAATTACTATATTTCTAATGCTGAACAAATAAAGCGAAAGACATATTTTGATGTAGATAGAAAGGCAGCATTTGCAAAATTATTTACCTATT
>CAZTML010000396.1:0-1020 GCA_964614935.1 uncultured Clostridia bacterium
ATTTATTTGCTCCTTACGTCGCATAAATTGGGATTTCGTTGCGAATGACCTACCATCAATTTCTTTCTCCCTACGGTCGAAGAAATTGGGTTAGGGCATCTTATGCTACTTCTTCTTCTTTTTTGCTTATCTGATCAAGCATATAAGCAAGATTTCTGATATTTCCTTGTAATACACCTGCCAATTGTCCAAGAAGTATTTCTCTTGTTGGTACGCTTGCCAACTCTATTACTTGTTCAGTGTTTAAAACCTTACCTTCAGCAATCCCAGCCTTTAATGTTATAGACTTGTTGCTTTTAGCAAATTCGTTAGTTACCTTTGCCGCTGAAATTTCGTCATCAAATGACAAAGCAATTGCATTAGGACCTTCCAAGTTTGATGTAATATCATCATAACCTAATTCTTCAAATGCAAAACGCATTAATGAGTTTTTATAAACCTTATATTCAACGCCTGCTTCTCTGCACTTATTTCTTAATTCAGTAGCTTTTTCAACCGTTAAACCCTTATATTCAACTAATACAACCGATTTAGCACTTTTTATTTTTTCAGCAATATCACTAACAACCTTTTTTTTCTGTTCTAAAACTTGTTGATTCATTGTTGCACCTCCTTTTGTAGAGATTTTACTTTCTAATCTTATCACGAAATATTTCGCGATGCATACAACGCAGGGGAATTCATCAATTTTTTTGTTCGCTTTAGCTCACAAAATTTGAGAATTCTTTGCGTTTGACCTACCATCAATTTTTTCAGGAAAAGCGCCTGAAAAAATTGGGTTAGGTCATAAAAAAATTCTCTCCGCAGACGAAGAGAAAGTAATCTATTATCTCACCTCGGCTGGATATTTAAACTCTTGTAGAGTACCAACTGTCTGCGGTATTATATTCAATTTTGAATTTGAGCTTTATTCTGCCTTGGCTTTTGCTAAAAACGCATCTGTTAACTTAGTAGTGTTAAGCTTAATTCCAGGCCCCATTGTACTTGCTATAGTAACACTTCTTAAATATTTACCTTTAG